>CASDJM010000065.1 GCA_949280815.1 uncultured Clostridia bacterium
TTTTCCTTTTCTGTATTCTTACTCTTTCTTACTCTTTAAAGACCGAAAAAAATTCCTTTTAAATTTCATTAATTTTCTCGATATAGGTTAAGCCAAAGTCCCCATTGGATCCCATGGTTTCAATCTAATCTTATCCGTATTTAAAATATTTCTCTCTTCTTCTGTTAAATACTTTTTATGAACCACAATTTGATAAACAAACTTGGTAAACCAAGTATCCGTTGCTACATGATATCCTTTATTTGCTTTCTCGTCTCCCCAACTATTCTCAATTTTCCATTTCGTTGGTATCTCACCATCCAAATTAACTCCTGTTATTACCATTGCATGATTCATCGCACTTTCTCTTGTATCTAGCATAGCACCTTTTGTCATTTTACTATCAATTTGAAATAAAGTATCAATATCAAATGAAGTATCATCCCATATTCCTTCCTCTCTATCTCCTGATTTATGACAATCTGACCCAAACCATACTGGTTCACCATCTTTTAATTGATTAATCGTAAGCTCTTTTAGTCTTTCCATTGTTACATTTAAATATAGAATTTCATTACCTTCTACCACATTTCCTACATAATCTACTGTATAGGCTTTGTTAAAAGGTTTATCTTCTGTTGGACTGTTAATAATACTTACATATTCATTTAAATCCATTTGAACGATTTCTTGATAAAATGACATTGATGTTAAATCTTTTATGATGTTATAGTTTTTATCTTGATCCACATACTCAAACGAAAATTTCTTTGGTGGAACACCAAAACAGCTACACAATATTTTATAGATATTTTCCATATATTCTTCTTTTTTATTGTCTATATTTTCACTATGATTCGTCCTTATTTCAAAAGCAAATTTACGAATATATTTACTTAACAAAGTATCAATTTCATTTGTGTTAGAGCTTTGGAAAGTCTCTGGGAAGGCATCTTTTGGTACAAGTCCATATTTACTGATAATGTTTACAAACATGTCCCATTGACCTCCATCTCGAATCCCTTCACTTAATAAATGATCTAAAGTTCTGTCATCTCTTTCTTTCTCTTTTAATGAAATAATACTTTCTAATAAATAATTGCATTTTTCTAATTTATCATAAAATGCTATATAGTTTTGTGATAGCTCAAAATCTTTTAAATTGTATTTTTTAGCAATTTTTTCTCTAATGATATTACACCCCGCAAATATCCAACATCTTCCGCTTCTTTCTTGATTAGTAACAGGTAATGTTTTCAAGTCAATGGAAAACATGTTTCTCGTATTTTCTGTCTGCTCATTTACTCTCACTAAATCACTGATTCTATTTTTCGCTAATGCTCTTCTAGCTATGGTATAGCTAATTTCCTTTCGGTATTCTTGTTCGATATTCTCTAATTTTTCTTTTCTTAATTCTTTCATTGTTTGTATTCCTCCTAATTCCCATTTTCTTACTTATCTTACCATAAAGAATGAAAAAAGTAAAATAAAAAAAGAAAGCATTTTTCAAACACTTTCTATCCATAACTGGTTCACCATTACAATTCACAGCTAACTGAAATTAATTGATGAAAAAGCTACTTATAAAAAATGTGAAAATCAAGCGAATGTAGAGTAATCAAGCTAGAAATTCTTAATTCATTTTTTGGAAAGTGTTCAAGCTTGTCTTGAAGGGTGCCAAAAAATGAATTTAGAATTTCTGTGATGATTAGCTCGCCCCAAGCTTGTTTAAACGTTTTTTATAAGTAGCTTTTGTTATTCAATAATTAAACTGAAATTGTAACGGTTCACCATTGCTATTTAGATATTATTAATCTCTTCCAGTAAATTCTTATATTTTATCAAAAACACTGCTTTATCTTGCAAATTGACTGCATTTTGTAATTCATTTAGCATAATATATGCCTTACTAATATTATACTGTTCCCTTGCTTCTATATTCGTACTTGTTAACAATTTCGAAAAACTATCAATTGCCGATTTCACATGATTTGAAATTTCCTGCCAATTCTCTCCATCTAGTTTAGCATATGCTTTAAACACATTCAATTTCGTTTCGATTAAAGTAGTATATAACTCCTCTTGTTCTGAACTACTCAAAAATTTGGGTATATACTCATATACTTTTGTCAATTCATCCAATGTCTCCTCTTTCTTTTCATCTTTTGCTACATTTGTCAACTTATCAAACTCAGTATTAAAAGCCAAAACATCTTCTTGATTAATATCTAATTGATATAAATCTATTGTAATGGAAGGTATAGAAGTATATAAGGTTTCTATTTCACTTTTTACACTTTCCCAATTAATATCTTCTGTATTGGTCAATACACCTTTTGACTTCAATTCAAATTTTTTGTTATCTTGACTATCTTCCCCTTCAGCTTCTTGCCCAGAACTATCAGAAGAACTCTGTCCACCTGACGAATCCCCGCCAGAAGACTCTCCCCCTGATGAACCTCCTCCTCCTGAACTGCTTTTAGACGAACTATTATCACTACCAGATTTTTTAGTTGTCTCTTTTGAAAGCTCACTTGTTACTACACTATAATTCCTAACCTCTATATTATTCATCGTATTTAATAAACTAGCCAGTTTACCTTCCATATATTTAATTTGCGAAAATGTCTTTTCTTTTTGATTTTGGCTATTATCTTTACTAGCATTTGTATAAATAGTAAGTGATAACACTAACAAAATTACAATTAATACAATATATCCAATTCTTCTTATATTTTTCAAATTTGAAACCTCCCTAATTTTCTATTTTTTCTAGTATTTGCATTTTTCTTCTACTTTATTCCATGTATAAATTTTATTATATTTTTTATACTAAGAAGAGAAGCAACATGATTAAACTCTCTAATATTTTCTATCATTATATGTTGCGTTTTGGTCCGATTACCAAATTGCGTTAGTCATTTTTTAAATTTTGATGTCTCATATCATAGATTAATTTTAGGAGATTTTATGTTAGTAACAGTAAATTTATATAGTCAAAAAAAAGGGGAAGTAAATCGATTTTTAAGTCATTTTTATAATACTGATTTCGATTTAGAAAATAATTTAAATTGGGAAAAAGAATATGCCAATCCGATTGAATTAGCAGAAATTATTGGTGCTTTTGTTGACAACAACGAAGATTATACGTTAAGTATGTGGATTTGCTTAGATAAAGATGTTTTTCTTCACGTTACACAAGAAAATGCAGATGATATTATTAGATATTTGTATGAACGTTTTCCTTATTAAATTGTCCCCACTGCTTCCAGATTTAAGTGGGGACAAATTTTCTCTTATTTCTTATTTTTTTCTTCTAATTTTACATTTGACTCAATTTCTACTGTTTTTTCTAAATTTGTTTTTTCTTCTTTCTCATCATCTTGCTTTTTCTTCTTTCCTGTTGCTTTTTTCTTAGTCTCTTTTTTGGTTTCTTTCTTTAATTCACCTTCTACTATTTTCTTTTCTTCTTGGTTTTCTTCTTTTACTTCTTCATCTTCTAACTTTTCCAACACTTCTACTTCTTTTGCTGGCTCATCCGTTTGTTTAGCACCACAATTTGGACAGAATTTATCATCTTTTTCAATTTCTTTATAACATTCCTTACATTGTCTCTTATCTTTTAATTCTAAACATTGTTGCAATAAACTCTCTATCTCATCACTTAAAACATCAATCCTGGTACATTGCTCTTCTAAATCTTTTTTGATTGATATTTCCTCTTCTCTTACATGTTTTTCATATACCTTTTCACCAATCTCTTCATAGATACTTGTAATTTGTGTTTTCAATTCTCCTATTTTAAATTTAAGCTTTGTTTCTTTTGCTATTTTTCCAGTCTTATCAGCTGTTACCTTATAGGCTTCTGATGCTTTTTTTCCTAACTTATCAAAAAATTCCATTCTTATCTCTCCTTTTCTTTTTTATTATTTGACTTTTATATGGTAATTATTCACTTTTTTTGCCTCTTGTCATTAATTTTTTAACTGCTTCTTCTGGTTTTAAATTTTCGTAAATCACTTGGTAAACTGTTTCTACAATTGGCATATCAATATGATGAATTTTGCATAATTCATAAGCCACTTCAATATTATCGATACTTTCAATTACCATCCCAACTTCTTTTTTAGCCTCTTCTAAGTTTTTTCCTTGACCTATTAGTTTTCCTGCTTTTCGATTTCTGCTATGTTCACTTAAGCAAGTCACAATCAAATCTCCTAAACCACTTAGACCATAGAAAGTTTCTAGTTCTCCACCTAATTCGACTCCTAATCTTGCTAATTCGCTAAGACCTCTTGTAATTAATGCGGCAAAGCTATTATCTCCCAATCCTATTCCTGCTGCTACTCCAGCACAAAATGCAATGATATTTTTTAAGGCTCCGCCTAATTCCACTCCTTTTATATCTTTTGAAGTATAAATTCTCATCTCGTCACACATGAAAGTATCTTGTATCATTTTTAAAACATCATCATGCTGAGAAGCTACTACTAAAACAGTAGGCAGACTAACAGATACTTCCTCTGCATGACTTGGACCAGATAACACGCCTACTTTAGCTGTTGGTAATTCGTCTAAAATAACTTCATCTAACGTTTTTAAACTTTCTTTTTCAAATCCTTTGGAACAAATAATAACAGGCCTGTTTTCAACATATTGTTTATATTGTTTAAATGTTTCTCTTGTAAATTTTGAAGGTGTTACATGTAAAATACATTCTGTTCCTTGTATGACTTCTCCCAATTCATTGGAACAAGTTATCTTTTCGTCAACTATCAATCCTGGTAAAAACTTGCATTTTCTTTCTTCGTTAATTAGTCTCTTTTCTTCTTCATCAAAAGACCAAATTTTAATTTGATTCCCCAGTTTTGCTAGATGAGTCGCTAGGGCTACTCCCCAGCTCCCACTTCCTATAATTGCTATTTTACTCATTCTTTTTATCTCCTCTATAAATTTTACTTTCTTTTTGTCTTAAAAATAATATATTTTTGCCTCTATCCAATCAACAATCTCCCTTAATCTAAAGAACCTCTTGTATCTTTTTTTATTTCATTCTATAGTTAAAAATATAACAAAAAAATCAATAGGACTGAACAACAACTCTATTTTTTTAAACTTAATTTGTTTTCTGTTCCATTTAATAATCTTTGTATATTACTTCTATGATTATATAACACAATCACTGCTAAAATGACACTATAAATTAAATATGTACTTCCTCTTTTTCCTTCTGTCAATACTGTATAACTATCATTAATAAACAATGTTAAAACCGGAAATAAAATAGCTGCTCCACAAGAGCCTAGTGATACCATTCTTGTTAACGCCATTAAAACCAAAGCAAATACCAAACAAATTAATCCGATTTTCCAATTGCTCATCAACAAAATTCCTAAAGAAGTCGCTACTCCTTTTCCTCCTTTAAAACCAAAGAATATAGGAAAAGTATGTCCAATCACAGCAGTAATTCCAGCAATTTGGAGCAATAATTCTTTATTCGTTCCCTCCACGATATTACCAATAATCATGGAAATAGCTATCGCTACAATTCCCTTTAATATATCAAATAACAAAGTAATAGCTGCTGCCTTTTTCCCTAAAGTTCTTAAAACATTAGTAGCTCCTGTACTGTTACTCCCCTTCTCTCTTAAGTCAAAACCTCCCATTTTCTTACTGATAAAAATAGAAATATTTAAACTTCCAATACAATAGGCAATAATTGCCATAATTATGTATTCTACCATCTCTTGTTCCTCCTAAACATCTTTTTCATTTTTTTCTCTTACAATAATTCTAACTGGCGTCCCCTCAAGTCCAAACTCTTTTCTAATTTGATTTATCAGATAGCGTTCGTAAGAAAAATGAAATAATTCTTTATTATTAACAAAAATAACAAATGTTGGTGGCTTCGTTGAAGCCTGTGTACCATAATAGATTTTTAGTCTCTTTCCTTTATCTGTCGGTGGTTGGACAATCGCAATTGCTTCATTGATTACTTGATTTAAAATTGAAGTAATAACTCTCATCGCATTTTGTTCGGCAACATGATTAATTAAATCAAATAATTTCGTTACTCTTTGCCCTGTTTTTGCTGATATGAATATCATAGGTGCATAAGATAAATATTTCAATCTGCCATAAACTTCCTTTTTGTACTTCTCTAAAGTTCCTGTTTCTTTTTCCACAGCATCCCATTTATTAACTACAATAATAACGCCTTTTCCCGCTTCATGTGCTTCTCCTGCTATTTTAGCATCTTGGTCTGTTACTCCTTCTGTTGCATCTATCATCATCAAACACACATCTGCTCTTTCAATTGCCAATAAGGTTCTCATAATACTAAATTTCTCAATGGATTCTTTGACTTTGCTTTTTCTTCGAACTCCTGCTGTATCAATTAAAGTATATTTTCCTTTTTCATTTTCAAATTCTGTGTCAATAGCATCACGAGTCGTTCCTGCAATATCACTTACAATGGCTCGATTTTCTCCTAAAATTTTATTAATTAAAGAAGATTTTCCTACATTTGGTTTTCCGGATTACTGCCACTTTAATCACATCATTTTCTTCTTCGTTTTCTATCTTTGGTGGAAAACTTTCATATATTTTATCTAAAACATCTCCCACACCAATTGCATTGCTTGCAGAAATAGGATAAGGATCGCCAATTCCTAAATTATAAAACTCATAAGCTTCTTGTTTATCTTTTTCAAAATTATCCGCTTTATTGCACACTAAAACAATTGGCTTCTTAGACTTCTTCAGCATCAAAGCAATTTCTCGATCAGCTGGTGTTACTCCTTGTTTAATATCAGTCAAAAACAAAATAACATCTGCCATCGCTATTGCCAAATTTGCTTGTTCTCTCATTTGTGACAAAATAATATCTTCGGAATCTGGTTCAATACCACCTGTATCAATTAAGGTAAAATCTCTTCCTCTCCAATTCGTTTCAGCATAAATTCTATCTCTTGTCACACCTGGTGTGTCTTGTACAATCGATATTCTACTTCCTACTAAATAATTGAAAAAAGTTGACTTTCCTACATTAGGTTTTCCGTATGATTGCTACGATTGGTTTCATTTGGTTACTTCTGGGACAGGCACCATCATACCCCTTTTAGCTACTTTTGGGGCAGGTCACCTCTCTCCCTTTCTCCTTCCTTTTTTGATAGGTACAGTATATCATATAAATCCTAAAAAGTCCACCAAACGTTCAAAGCAAGTTTAACATATATTATAATATATTTTATTTCATTTCATTTTCATAGTTTGTATTCTTTTACTTCGCAATTGTCAAGTCCAAATCCTCTTAGGACTTCCATTCCCTCTGGAATACCTTCTAATGTTGCTCTAATGGGAACGCTTACACCTCCATGTGTCACCACTAATACAGTTTGATTTTTATATTCTTCTTTCATTTTTTCTAAAAATTCTTGTACTCTTGCAAATAGCTCTCCTGTACTTTCTGCATCTTCATATTGTTTATTTAATTTATAATTCCATATTTCATCAAAATTAAATTCTTTTCGAGTCTTTCCCTCAAATTCCCCGAAATATCTTTCTTCAATTCCCTTATCTATAATAATAGGAACGTCCCTCCCTGTTGCTATAATTTCTGCTGTTTTTCTCGCTCTTTTTAGTGGAGATGATATAATAATATCAATTTTCTCATTTGCTAATTTTTCTCTTGTAGTTTCTGCTTGCCTGATGCCTGTTTCGTTTAATTCGATATCTGTTTGCCCTTGTATTTTGCCTTCAATGTTCCAATCTGTTTGTCCATGTCTTGTTAGTAGTAATTTCATAAAAACCTCCTACACATCTAATTTACGTTACTATATCATATAGGTTTAGAAAAATCAACAATTATAAAGGGGCATGATTAAAATTTCTCGACCTTTTAGAGTACTTTTCATGCCCCTTATTTGTTCGCTCGCCAAAATTGTTATGCAATTTTCTGTGGAATGCTTTATATTATAGGAAGTTCGGAGAACTTTCCTATAATACAAAAAAAGCCATTGTATAGATAACAACAGCTCTTCCTTATCTTATTATATTTTTGCAATTCCACCAATAATTTTGCTATCTTGTGTTGATGCTAATAATTTAGCACCTCCTGAAATAACAACCATATCATCCTTTTCTAAAATTCCCTTTTGTTTTAGTTTTTCAATTCCTTCTTCCACGATGTCATTAATAACTTCTTTCTTTTCTACGTAGATTGGTGTTACATTCCATACAATTGCTAATTGATTATAAGTTCTTCTATTATCTGTAATTGCTAAAATTGGGCATCCTACACCTAATCCTGCAAGTCTTCTTGCTGAATCTCCTGTATTCGTATAGCATACAATGGCATCTGCATTTAAGTTCATTGCCATAACTGCTGTTGCATAAGATATTTTACTTTCAAGAGTATCCATTGGAACTTGTTTATCTCTAAATCTTTTCCAGTAATCAATGTCTTTTTCAACTCTGTTTGCTATTTTTACCATAGTCTCAACACATTCAACTGGATATTTTCCCATAGCACATTCTCCTGATAACATAACAGCACTTGTTCTGTCATAAATAGCATTGGCAACATCACTTGCTTCTGCTCTAGTTGGTAATGGATTGTATGTCATAGTTTCTAGCATTTGTGTAGCTGTAATAGCTGGTTTACTTGCTCTGTTTGATAATTTAATAAATCTTTTTTGCATAACTGGTGGTTCTGTAAAATCTGTTTCTGTAGCCATATCTCCACGAGCAATCATTTGAACATCTGCATTCTCAACGATTTCTTCCATGTTTTCTAATCCTTCTACATTTTCTACTTTTGTAATAATTTTAATATCTTTTCCACCATTTTCATCTAATACTTTTCTTACTTGGTCGATATCATCTTTATTTCTTGCAAATGACATAGCAACATAATCATAATCATGCTCACAAGCTGTTTTTAAGTCATCAATATCTTTTTGTTTTAAAGCTGGTAAACGTACTGCTGTTCCTGGTAAGTTAATTGTTTTTCTACTTCCTAATCCATTTCCATGTACGACAGTACATATAATATCTTTGTCAACGATTTCATCAATTACTAATTCAATTGCCCCATCATCAATTAAAACTTTACTTCCTGGTTTTACATCTTTATATAATTCTTTGTAAGATACAGATACTCTATCTTTATCTCCTACAATATCTTCATTAACCAATGTAAATTTTTGTCCATCTTCTAATTTGATTTTCTCATTTTTTCCTGTTACTAACATTCCAGTTCTAATCTCTGGTCCTTGCATGTCTAATAGTAATGAAACTGGTATATCAAGTTCTTCTCTTAATCTAATAACCTCTTCTGTTTTTTCTGATTGCTCATCCCAACTACCATGTGAGTAGTTAATTCTTGTAACATTTAACCCTGCCTCGAATAACTCTTTTAATTTGTATTCACTAGCTGGTCCTATTGTTCCTACAATTTTTGTTTTTCTTAAATTTTTTTTCATTTCATATTCCTCCTTAAAAACCGAATTTTATTATATCATAAACGATTTACAAAATTCAACATTTTTTCGCATTTTTTTATAATTTTGAAATCTAAGAGTTACTGGTCAGTCTTATTATTTGTTGTTCTTGTGAAAAAAGAGCAAGGCTGAGCAGTAATACCTAAGAATGATTTCGGTAATGCGCTTCAATGCTGTACGAACATTAAGCGAGTTTACAGATAAGTAATACCTTTAAGTACAGAGAAAAAAATCATTTCAATGTAATCATGGCATGTAACATTTTTTCATCTTCACTTTTAATTGCTATCACGTGCTTATTTTCTACATAAGCATATTCGCAAACAACAGTATTACCTAACTTAATTTCTTTTTTATACATAATTCTTATCTCATCAAAAGGTCTTTGGTTATAAATCTCTTCTGGTAATGCTTCATAAGCTAAATCCAAATAATATAAATTATGCATATGTCCAATCACATCTATATCTTTCCTCTTTATTTGATATATTATACTACTTTTGTAATTTTCTGGTGCCTTTATTTTTTCAATTTCTCTTTCTTGAAATACACACTTATCCCATTCTGACTCATATTCGTCAGCTATCTCCTGCTCTATTTTCGCGATTTTTCCTGTTTTATTATTAACTAATAGCCATTTTGAAGATGCTATTACACATAAAGTATTATTTTCATCATAAACTTCAAAATCGCGATAAGCATAACACTTTACAATTTTTCTTGACCAAGTATGTATATTTAAAGTTTGTCCATATTGTGGTCTTTTTATAACTTTTACTTTCCAATCTAGCAATAGCCAAGTCAAATGAGTTGTGTCTGAAGTATCAATGCCATATCCTACAGAATCAGAATGATAAGCTGCTACATCTTCTAAATATTCTAATATAGCTTTATTACTTACTTCTTTCCCTTTCCAAACATCTTTTAATCCTATTTTAAATTTTTCTTGGTAAATCATTGTGTCTCCCTTCCTGTTTCTGCGTCCCCATTTTATCCCGGAACCAGTGGGGACAACTTCTCTTTTGTTCACAATCTCCCTTTGGTCGATTGCGTAAGTTATCCGTAACTC
>CASDJM010000066.1 GCA_949280815.1 uncultured Clostridia bacterium
TTCAATATTTTATTTTTCTTATTAGGTGTGACATATCTATTGTAAACCTATATTTTTTATATGTTACAATTTTCAAGGACAAGAAGATTAGATTATTTTGCAAGCAAACTCAATATATAGTAGCATAAGAGACAAAGAAAGGTACAGTAAATATGAAAAGTAAATTAGATAAAAGTGCTAAATCACTAATGGCATGTGATTTAACTAATAGTATAGTAAGTTTATTTGGGGAAACTTTTTTAGTAGCATATTTTTTGCAAATATCAAATGAAAATATCATACAAGTATCAATATTTTATATAATCTTATATGCGTTATTAGGAATAGGCAGTATATTATTAGGTAATATAATTAAAAATAACCCACAAAAAAGAGTTGCAATTTACAGATTTGGTATTATAGTGAAATCTATCTATATATTACTGATGGTCTTATTCAAAGAAGAGATAAACCGATATTTTATGGCTTTTGCGATGTTCTATGGAATTGCAGAAGCTTTATATTGGTCAACACATGATGTAATGAATATAGAGATTGTAGAAAATGAAAATAGAAAGAAATATATGGCGACGAAAAGAATGTTAGATAAATTAATTCATATAGTAGTACCTATTATATTAGGCACATCTATAGAGTTAACCTCTTTTACGAATATGGCAATATATATATTTGTATTAACATTGATTCAAATAATAATATCATTACATATTGATACCAATAAATTTGGAACACAAGGAAAAAAAGAAAAATATAGTTTAAAGAAATATATTAACAGTTTATCAATATACCAGAAAGAAAAACTAAATAAAATTTATCAATTAGCATTTTTATACGGAATTATGATGGATACAATAAGAGTATTAGTAGTTATAATAACAATTATGACATTTAAAACTTCTTTAAATTTAGGAATATTGACAACTGTTTTTTCCATATTTTCAATGATGTCATTATATTTATTTAATAAAGTGTATTCAAAAAAGTATTCAAAAAAATTGCTAAGTTTCTGTGCTACATTAGTAGTTTTTGGAGTTATTTGTTTAATAGTAGATATTAATAAAACAACATTAATAATTTATAACTTCACATACAATATAACGATATATATTCTAGAAGTTATGTTTAAAATAAAAGCAGATGATGTTGTAAAAGAATACAATATAGAAAAATGGATAGTAGAATATCATACTTTTATAGAAGGATTCATGGAAATTGGAAGAATAACAGGATTTTTCTTAATGCTAATAGCAGGTTTCTTAAATGAAATTTTTTATTTTAAATTGTTTTTATTGATAGTTACAGTTTGTATACCAATATATGGTATAACTATGTATAAGGTTGAAAAATAACTATCCATGTACAGTTCAGTCTTATTGAGAAAAGAGCAAGGCTGACCAGTAACCTATCCATAGCAATTATTGTAATTATATTTCCAAAAATGTTGAAAAAAAAGAAATAAAATGATAAGATAGTAAAAATGAAATTTTAGAGGCAAAGGTTGAAAAATAATTAACATCCAATTTTTTTCCAACCAAGTTTATTTGAAAGAAAGGAACGTGATTAAATGAAAACATTATTAAAAAATGGAACACTAATTGACTACAAAACAAACACATTTGAGAAAAAGGACATTCTAATAGAAGACGACAAAATAAAGAAAATAGGAAATGAAATAACAGAAACAGCAGACAAGATAATTGACTGTACAAATTTTAATATGATACCTGGAATGATTGATATGCATTGTCATTTAAGAGAACCTGGGTTTGAGCATAAAGAAACAATCGAAACAGGTAGCAAAAGCGCCGTTAGTGGTGGATTTACTACGATTTGTCCGATGCCCAATACAAAACCAACACCTGATAGCGCTATTGTTTTGCAAAAAATCATAGAAGAAGCCAAAAGAGTCAACCTATGTAATGTTCTTCCTTATGCTTCTGTATCAAAAGGAGAAAAAGGTGAAGAATTAGTAGACTTCGAAGAATTAAAAAAAGCAGGTGCCATTGCTTTTTCAGATGATGGTATGCCAGTTGTTACTAGCAAAATGATGAGACAAGCTATCATAGAAGCAGACAAATTAGGAACTTTTGTGGCATCTCATTGTGAAGAGAAATCAGTAGCAGCTGGAGCAATTAATAGCGGAAAAGTAGCAGACCAATTAGGTGTTGATGGCGTGTTACCAGAAGCGGAAGAAATTATGGCGGCAAGAGAAATGGTAATAGCAGAGACAAATGATGTAAGAGCACATATTTGCCACATTAGTACAAAAACAACCAAAAACATGGTAAGAGATGCGAAAAGAAGAGGAGTGAAAATTTCTTGTGAAACTTGTCCTCACTACTTTACCTTTACCGTTGATGAAGTTTTAAAATCAGGAGTAAATGCAAAAATGAACCCTCCGCTAAGAGAAGAAAAAGACAGGTTGGCTATTATTGAAGGCCTAAAAGAGGGAACGATTGATGCTATTATCACAGACCATGCACCACATGCAGAAGATGAGAAAAATAAAGGATTAGCAACTGCCCCAAATGGAATTATTGGATTTGAAACTGCTTTATCAGCAGAAATCATGAACTTAATTGACACAGGAGATTTAACGTATTTAGATTTAGTAAGGGTTACTTCTTACAATCCAGCTCAATTGTTAAAGATTGATAGAGGTACGATTGAAGAAGGAAAAATAGCTGATATTACAATTTTCGACCCAAATGAGACATATACCTATACCAAAGAAATGATTGTATCAAAAGCGAAAAACAGTCCTTTTATTGGAAAAGAACTAAAAGGTAAAGTAAAATACACAATCGTAAATGGAAAAATAGTATATACAGATGAGAGGTAATGATGAAAAAATATATAATAGCAGGATTTGCAGGAATAGGAAAAACAACATTAGGAAAGATAAATCCAAAAGATGTGATTGACATGGAAATAAGACCCTATAAATATGCAAACTATAAAAAATTATATTTGTATGGCTAACAATTGACGTTTTAGAAAATCTTTCTAAAGAGAATATAGAATTTATAGTAGCCACATGGAATCATGAAGAAGAAGGGATAAAAGAGTATTTAGAAGAACTGTATACCAAAAGAGGCAATCCTTCTAATTGGAGAAGAAAAGTAATAGAGTTTTTGGATGTAATCAATCATTATGCGAAAGAAAATAAAATAAAAACGATTCTATTAAATAAAAATGAAAACATTGAAATGAAATTAAAAAAACTGAATTTATTGGATTAGAGGAAAATGCTTCTTTCAATAAATTTAGAAAAGAGGAATTGAAATGAAAGTATTAGCAATTGGAGACATTGTAGGAGAAAAAGCAGTAGAAAAATTAGAAAAAGAACTAAAACAATTACAACAAAAAGAAAACATAGATGTAACCATAGCAAACGGTGAAAATGCAGCAAATGGAAATGGACTAACCAGAGAATTATTTGATAAAATATTAGCAAGTGGTGTGGATGTCATAACCATGGGAAATCATACATGGGGAAACAAAGAAATCTATGATTTCATTGAAGACGACAGAATTGTAAGACCAGCTAATATAACAAAAGGTATGCCAGGTAAGGGATATACTATTTATCAAAAAGACAATACAAAAATATTAGTAATAAATTTAATTGGAAGAAAATTTATGGAAGGAGTTTACTATTCCGATAATCCATTTACAACTGTTCAAGAAATTTTGGAAGAAGTAAAAGACGATATTAAAATAAAATTAGTAGATTTCCATGCAGCATGGACTGGCGAGAAATTTAATATGGGATATTTCTTAGATGGAAAAGTAAGTGCTGTGTATGGAACTCATACTCATGTACAAACAGCCGATGAAATCATTATGCCAAAAGGAACTGGATTCATAACAGATATTGGAATGACAGGAGCTTGTCTTTCTGATTTAGGATGTGATGTAGAAAATTCTATCCAAAGATATTTAAAAGATATGCCAGTAAAAGATATGATGTCAAAAAATGAAGTTATGATAAATGGTTGCATCTTTGAAATCGACGAAAATGCAGGAAAGACTGTGGCAATCAGAAGAGTCCATATAGATTGATATAATTACAACTTAAATAAATTATTAGGTTTATAGGTAAATCCCTTGTAAAAACCTAAATATATGTTATAAGGAGAAAAGTCAAAATGAAAAATTTATTCGTTTGGTATCCAAAATGTTCAACCTGTCAGAAAGCAAAAAAATGGTTAGAAGCTAATGACATTTCTTTTGAAGAACAACACATAGTAGAAGAAACACCATCAAAAGAAGAACTAGAAAAATGGATTAGACAAAGTGGGCTAGAAATTAAAAAATTCTTCAACACAAGTGGATTAAAATACAAGGAATTAAACTTAAAAGAAAAATTACCAAACATGTCTGATACAGAAAAAATAGAATTATTAGCTTCTAATGGAATGCTAATCAAAAGACCATTATTAATTAATGACAAAGTTATTTTAGTAGGATTTAAAGAAAAAGAATGGGAAAATTTAAAATAAGAGTTAGGCACTTATGCGATATTGCAAAAATATAGATTACATCTTAAATGTCCGTGTTTTTAAGAACTAACCTTACAAATCTCATTCAATAAATTAAATAAAAAAAGGAGAGCGAAACAATGAATGCAATTGATCAACTAATTGAAAAAATCAAAGAAACAAACAATCCAACCATAATAGGATTAGACCCAAGATATGAAATGTTACCAAAATGTGTAACCAGTAAATACTCTCGGAGATTTAGAAGGAGTAGCAAAAGCCATCATTGAATACAACAAAACAATAATCGACCATATTTGTGATATCATACCAGCCATTAAACCACAAATTGCCTTTTATGAAATGTTTGGAATTCCAGGAATGGAAGCATTTAAAGAAACTTGTCAATATGCCAAAGAAAAAGGAATGATAGTAATTAACGACGCCAAAAGAGGAGACATTGGATCAACAGCACAAGGATATTCCAACGCATTCTTAGGAAAAACACCAATTGGAGAAACAGAGCAAGCCATTTACGACGTGGACTTCGTCACCGTCAATCCATACATGGGAACCGACTGTGTCAAACCATTCATAGAAGACTGTAAAAAATATGACAAAGGAATTTTCATCTTAGTGAAGACGTCGAATCCATCATCAGGAGAACTACAAGACTTAAAATTAGAAAACGGAAAAGAAGTATATAGCCAAGTAACAGACCTAGTAGAAAAATGGGGAGAAGAATTAAGAGGAAAATATGGATATAGCAGTATAGCAGCAGTAGTAGGAGCAACTTATCCAGAACAATTAGCACAAATCCGAAAAAATGCACCACACACGTATTTCCTAATTCCAGGTTATGGAGCACAAGGAGGAAAAGCCAATGACATTGCCTTAGGATTTGACAACAATGGATTAGGAGGTATCGTCAATGCATCTAGAAGTCTAATGTGTGCCTACAAATCAGACAGATGGAAAGACCAATATAGCGAAGAAGAATATGCCAAAGCAACCAGAGCAGAAGCCTTAAGAATGAAAGAGGAGCTAAATGTGGCGACTTTGGGACAGGCACAAAGTCGCCACTGCCACTGCCGTTGCCACCACGACCATGAAGAGTGATTTGGGGTGCTTTCTGGGAAATGGATTTAAAAGAAGAAATAGAAAAATTTGCAAAAGAACGTAATATACAGGCAGGATGTATTGTATCAGCTGTAGGATGTTTAAATAAAAAAAGACAGGATATAAAGAATTAGTAGTGAAGGAGGAAAAAACATGTCAGAATTAGTATTTGCAGAATTAGTAAAAAAAGAGCAATTAAAGCCAGACATATTCAAATTTAGTGTAAAAGCACCAAGTATTGTAAAAGAGGCAAAGCCAGGAAACTTTATAGAGATAAGAGTAACAGACCAGTTAGATCCTTTTTTGAGAAGACCAATTAGTATTTATAATTTAGACAGAGAAAATGGTATTTTGGAATTTATTTTCCAAGTAAAAGGAAAAGGAACAGAACTTTTAGCCAAAAGGGAAGAAGGAAAAACTATTGACATTGTTGGACCAATTGGTTATGGTACTTTTAAGTATGATGATTATGAGAACATAGCCATTATAGGTGGAGGAATTGGTGTATTCCCATTATATGAATTAGCAAAGTGTGCGAAAGCAGATTATAAAAATGTTACTACTTATCTAGGCTTTAGAAGCAAGGATTTTGTAGTGTTAGAAGAAGAATTTGCAAAGGTATCAGATGAACTTATTTTAACCACTGATGATGGTAGTTACGCAGAAAAAGGTTTTGCTATTAACTATTTAGAAAAAGATATAGAAGAGGGTAAAGTGGATGCGATTTATGCTTGTGGACCTTTACCTATGTTGAAAGCAGTGCAAAAATTAGCCTTAGAAAAAGAAATTCCTTGTCAAATTTCTTTGGAAGAAAAAATGGCATGTGGATTAGGTGTATGTTTGGGTTGTGCTGTGAAAACAGCAAAAAGTCCAAAGGATGCTCCTGAGTATTGGCATGTTTGTAAGGCTGGTCCAGTCTTTAATGCGAAAGATGTAGAAATTTAAATTTTAATAAAATTCAGGATATTGCTTTGTTGAAGCTTATAGAAAAACTTTTCAAATTTTGTTTGATTTAACAGGTTAAAATTATTAAAAGGAGAAAAAGATGCCTGGATACACCATACATATAGCAATAGCATGAATACATGAGAAAATATAAAAAAGAAATACAAGATAAGGATATTTTTTGCATTTATTAGAGGATGAATTATTTTATGATAATGTTTTCGAGGAAGAAACACAGTATGTGTTAAAAAATAATTTAAAAACTTTTTATCATGATTATAATTGTCTCAATAAAAAAATCTTAAAGCATTATCGTATTAAAAATATGTCAGAGGAAGCTAAAAAGCATGCGAAAGAACTGAATGAAAAGCCAGAACTTCTTACTTATAAAAAAGTAAGAAAATTCATTCATAAAGTAAGTCAAATATCCATAGCACAGCAAATAGAAGAAATCAATAAAAATGGAAATCTAATTATTTAAGGAGGAAAAAATGAACACAGAAGTTAATTTAGCGGGAATAAAAATGAAAAACCCAGTAACAGTAGCATCAGGAACATTTGGTTATGGGAGAGAATTTAGTAACTTTTTTGACCTAAGCAAATTAGGTGGAATCATCACAAAAGGTACAGCATTAAAACCTTGGAGTGGAAATAAACCTTCCAGAGTTTACGAAACAGCAAGTGGAATGTTAAATAGTATTGGACTACAAAATCCAGGAATAGAATATTTTGCACAAAATGATTTACCATTTTTAAGAAAATTTGATACAGCTATTATTGTTAATGCAATCGGAAAAAGTATTGAAGAATATGTAGAACTTTGCAAAGTATTAAACACTTTAGACATCGATGGTGTAGAATTAAATTTATCTTGCCCTAATGTAAAAGCTGGCTGTATGGCATTTGGTAACACCTATGAAGGAGTAAAACAAGTTACTTCAGAAGTAAGAAAAGTGCTAGATAAACCGTTAATTGTAAAATTAACACCAAATGTTACAGACATTGCATCAATTGCAAAAGCAGTAGAAGATGCTGGTGCGGATGGCGTGTCCTTAATTAATACTTTATTAGGAATGAAAATAGATATAGACAAGAGAAGACCAGTTTTAGCTAATAATACTGGTGGACTTTCTGGTCCAGCGATTCGACCAGTAGCTGTTCGTATGGTTTATCAAGTGGCACAAGCTGTTAATATTCCTGTACTTGGAATGGGTGGAATTGTGAATGGTGATGATGCTATTGAATTTATGCTAGCTGGTGCTAATGCTATTTCAATTGGTGCTGGTAATTTTATTAATCCCTATACGAGTGTTGATACGGTTGCAGGAATTGAGAATTATATGAAAAAACATCAGATTGAAGATATTAATGATATTGTGGGAACAGTTGAAATGAACTAAGGGGAAATGTAACATGAAACGAACAGAAACAAGAAAAATAATGGTAGGAAATATTGCCATTGGAGGACAAAACAAAGTTGTCATTCAATCCATGTGTAATACCAAAACAAAGAATATAGAAGCAACGGTAGAACAAATCTTAGCCCTTGAAAAAGTGGGATGTCAAATCATTCGAGTGGCTTGTTTGGACAAAGAAGATGCACGGAGCCATTCAAGAAATAAAAAAACAAATTCATATTCCAATTATTGCTGACATACATTTTGACTATCAAATTGCATTAAAGGCAATTGAAGCTGGTGCTGACAAAATTCGAATTAATCCAGGAAATATTGGTTCAGAAGAAAAAGTAAAGGCAGTTGTGGATAGCTGTAAAAAAAAGCACATACCAATTCGAATTGGAGTCAATGCAGGGTCTTTGGAAAAAGAACTATTGAATCGAGATGGCAAACCAACCGCCAAAGCAATGATAGAAAGTGCCAAAAAACACATAGAAATTTTAGAAAAATTAGATTTCTATGATTATGCTATTTCCTTAAAAGCATCTAATCTAGATTTATGTATCGAAGCATACCAAGAAGCAACAAAGGAGTTTTCATGTCCACTTCATTTAGGAATTACAGAATCAGGAACGGAATTTAGCGGAACTATCAAATCAAGTATAGGACTAGGTATTTTATTAAGACAGGGAATCGGAGATACCATGCGTGTTTCTCTTTCAGATGACCCAATCAAAGAAGTTATGGTAGCAAAAGAGATTTTAAAAGACTGTAATTTATATCATAAATCACCAACCTTAATCTCTTGTCCAACATGTCGGAAGAACTCAAATTGATTTAATTCCTATTGCAAAAGAAATAGAATCATTTTTACAAAGCATAGAGACTGATATTACAGTAGCTGTTATGGGGTGTGCTGTTAATCGGACCAGGAGAGGCGAGAGAAGCAGATATTGGATTAGCAGGTGGAATTGGAGAAGGTCTTTTATTTAAAAAAGGGGAAATTATAAGAAAAATCAAGCAAGAAAATATGATTCAAGAATTAAAACAAGAAATCAGGAATATGGTAAATTTTCATGATGAATAATAAGTTTGGTAAGTGTTGAGTGGCGAGTTTGGGACAGGTACAAAGTCGCCATTGTATGTAACTAATATATTTTTAATTTGGCGACTTTGTGCCTGTCCCAAACTCGCCACTCGCCACTCGACAAACATGCTATTCCAAACTAAGAAAAGAGAGGAGTTAGATTAATGGAGATAATAGTTGGTAAGACAGCCGGATTTTGTTATGGCGTAGAAAGAGCTGTAGAAGGTGCAATTGGAGAAGTAACAGAAGCGAAAGAAGATATCCATTGTTTAGGTGAAATTGTACATAATAAACAAGTTGTAAAGAAACTACAAGATTTAGGAATAAAATGTATTGAAAAAATAGAAGAAGCAAGGGGAACAACATTAATTCGAGCTCATGGTGTTCCAAAAGAAGTTTATGATGTAGCAGAAAAAATGAATATTAAAATACAAGATTACACTTGTCCAAATGTTTTGAAGGTGCATAAAATAGCAGAAGAATTTAGTAGACAAAACTATTTTATTTTTTTATTAGGAACTAAGAGTCATCCAGAAAATATTGGAACCTTGAGTCATTGTGGGAAAGATTATTATGTGATTGAAAAAGAGGAAGATATTCCTAAAGCAATGGAAATGTTTGAAAAATCAGAGAAAAAGAAATTACTTTTAATTTCACAAACTACTTTTAGTTTAGAGAAATTTCATAAAATAGAGATAATGATTCAAAAAGAAATAGCAAATGATGTTGATTTTGTTGTGAAAAATACAATTTGTAGAACTACTGAATTAAGGCAAAAAGAAATAGAGGAACTTTCTAAAAAAGTAGATACTATGATTATCATAGGAGGAAAAAATAGTTCCAATACTAAAAAGTTGTATGAAGTAGCAAAAAAGAACTGTATGCATACCATTTTAATAGAAAATGTGCAAGAATTAGAAATAAAAGATAAGATAGAAAAAGTGGGAATTATGGCTGGTGCATCAACACCAAAGGAAAGTATTGATGAAGTAGTTGAAGTTTTAAAGAACAATAGTGGGCTGACTAATATTTCATAAAATTTAATAGGTAAAGTTTAGCCCACGTTTAATTGTTCGTCTGCGAAA
>CASDJM010000067.1 GCA_949280815.1 uncultured Clostridia bacterium
TTTCCGTTAATGTTTAGAAATTTTTGGGACATTTTCAAAAGTTATTGACATAGTTAGAATTCAAATAATACAGCTTTTCTTCTCCTTAAGCGATTTTTTAACATCTATAATCCTTTGGTTACTAGAACCTCTAATACGTAATTTAATATCTTTTTTATCTTCTTCAAACTTACCATCTACAACAACATCATGGAGACAATTACCATCAATTTAATCTAAAAATTTATAAACAAGAATCCCCATTTAAATCTGGAACCAATGGGGACATTCTCTTAGTAATTTATTTAGAAAATAATCCACCAATCCAATTAAATAATGGATTTTCAAATAAAAGTTCTCTCATCCAACCATTTGTAAACGGAATAAACCATAAGATAATACCAATCAAAATAACCACTATAATTGTAAGAGCAATGGCAAAAACGTCTTGCTTTGTCATCTCTTTTAATTTTTCTCTCTTCTCTTTACTTTTCGCTAAATCGTGTACCAATTCTTTCATCAATTGTAAAATAGAACCAAAACTTCCTACTTGTGGCTTATATTCTCTTTTCTGTAAAGGATTCCTTTTCTCTTGCTTTGTTAAATTATTACGATTCGTTTTTGTTTCTTCTCTATTTCTTTGTGTTTGATAATTATTTTTCCTATACATTACTTCTTCTTTTTCTAGTTCTGTATTATACTGTTCTCTTAAAAATTCATCCGATAAAATCCTATAAGCTTCATTAATCTCTTTTGTCTTTTTTTCTGCATATTGCTGTTTTTCTCCACTGTACAAATCTGGATGATATTTTCTTACTAATACTCTATAAGCCTTTTCTATTACTTCCCTCGAAGCTTTTGGATTAACTTCTAGTATTTCATAATAATTCTTCATAAGCAATACACCATTCTTCCTTTCTTTTTCGACAATTTTATTTTATCCTAAAACAAAAAAAATAGCAATATAAAATTGCTACTTTTCTTTTTATTAAATGTCTCCATTTAATCCCGGAACCAGTGGGGACATTTTTTATTCACCGAAAATTGCTTCAAATTCATCTGCCTCAATTTTCTCTTTTTCAAGTAATATACCAGCTACTTGATGTAATTTGTCAATATTATCTGATAAAATTTGTTTCGCTCTATTATATCCTGTATCTACAATTCTCTTTGTTTCTTCATCAATCACAGCAGCTGTCTCTTCTGAATATTCTTTACTTTGTGCTAAATCTCTTCCTAAAAATACTTCTTCTTGATTTCCACCTAACATGATAGCACCGATTCTTTCGCTCATTCCGTATTTTGTTACCATACTTCTTGCAATATTTGTTGCTCTTTCGATGTCGTTACTTGCCCCTGTTGAAATATCATTTAAAATTAAGGCTTCTGCTACTCTTCCGGCCTAGAAGTGATACAATATTTTCTTCCATTTCTGTTTTTGACATAAAGGATTTATCTTCCGTTGGACGATACATCGTATATCCACCTGCCATCCCCCTTGGTACAATTGATATTTGATGAACAGGGTCTTGTGTTTCTAAATAATGGCTCACTACCGCATGACCTGCTTCATGATAAGCAACCAACTTATTTTCTTTTTCACTTCTTACTTTTGTTTTCTTTTCAGGCCCCATGGTTACTTTAACCATAGCATCTTCGATTTCCTTCATACCGATTTCTGTCATATTTCTTCTTGCTGTTAATAAAGCCGCCTCATTTAATACATTCTCTAAATCTGCTCCAGCAAATCCTGATGTATTTTTAGCAATTACTTTTAAATCTACATCATCTGCTAAATGTTTCTTTCTAGAATGCACTTCCAAAATTTGTTCTCTTGCTTTTACATCTGGTAAGCCCACTACAATTTGTCTATCAAATCTTCCAGCTCTTAAAAGAGCTTTATCTAATACGTCTGGTCTATTAGTTGCTGCTAATACGATAACACCTTCGTTTTCTGCAAATCCATCCATTTCTACTAATAATTGGTTTAAAGTTTGCTCTCTTTCATCATGTCCTCCACCTAGTCCTGCACCTCTTTGACGTCCAACGGCATCAATTTCATCAATAAATATGATACATGGTGCATTTTTCTTAGCCTGATCGAATAAATCTCTTACTCTGGATGCACCAACACCAACAAACATTTCAACAAAATCTGAACCACTAATAATAAAGAATGGAACACCTGCTTCTCCTGCTACTGCTTTTGCTAATAAAGTTTTACCAGTACCTGGCTGTCCTACTAATAAAACACCCTTTGGTATTCTAGCACCCATATCCGTAAATTTCTTTGGATTTTTTAGAAATTGTACAATTTCTTCTAATTCTTCTTTTTCTTCATCTACACCTGCTACATCTTCAAAAGTAATTTTATTTTTCTCTGCTGGTGTCATCATTCTTGCTTTACTTTTTCCAAATGACATAGTTTTATTTCCTGGTCCACCTTGACCAGCTCCACCCATCATAAAGAACCAGAAAATAAAGAATATAATTAACAAACCAAATGGTGTAAGTAGACTAAGAACTGTAATAAAGATAGATTCAGATTTCTCTTCTAAAGTAAATGCCCCATCTTTTAAGAAATCCTCAGTATAAGACATAAAGTTTTCCATATCTGGTATGTTTACTTCTTTTTTTATTTTATCATCTTTTAGAGTAACCATTGCCGTTTTGCCGTCTGCTTCAATCTGAATCGCTTCTACTTTCCCACTATTAATGTCAGTTATCAATTCTGAATATTTTAATTTGGCATCGCTGTTTTCGACAATAGATGATAATACCACAATAAAGATAACTCCTATGATTAGCCACATTGCTAATGTTTTAATCCCGTTTTTCAAAATAATTCCTCCTTATGTTTTTTTGAATTTTATATTGCTTTTATAACATATAAATTTTCCTTTTTCAATAGTTTTTTATATGTCTTTTTTATTACAAAATCGCATATTCCACGCATTCTTACGGAACTTTATGATTGGTACAACTTTAAATCGACAAATTAATTTTAAATGTTCCGATTTATTATTTTGCAACTTTAGGTATCTACCAAAGGTTGAGACACACAAGATGTAAAAAAATAATAGATTACACCTTAACTTGACAGTGTCGCAATAGCATGTAAAACAAAAAATAATAGCTAGAAACATTTTAGCATTGCATGATAAAATAAACTCTATGATTTTTTACCAAAACTTTAACATTTTTATTCGGTGTTAAATACTTATTACCAACATTATTATCACATAATTTTATCACATCATCGATATGTATCTTTTCAATACTTGCTGTCGTTCCAAATAACCTTTTTATAATATATCGAATTAACCTTGATTTTATTACTATTTCTTGTAAATTAAACTTTTTTAAATCGATAACAATTTCTCTTTGTTTTTCTTTTAAAACTAATTCTTGATAAACTTTTCTTGTCTGCCTTTCCATATATTCATTTTCTAATGTTACAATATCAGATAATCGATTCATTGTTTTAACAAAATTAGGATTAAATTCTTTTTGAATATATGGAATTATCACATTTCTAATTTTATTTCTATGATAAATGTTTTCGAAATTCGTCTTATCAATTCTCGGATTTAATTGATTTTCCTCGCAATACTTTTCTATTTGTGTTCTTTCACATTCAATCAAAGGTCTTATAATATTTCCCCTCTTCGGTTCAATTCCCTTTAATCCTTCCATTCCACTTCCTCTTAAAGTATGCAACAAAATCGTTTCCACTTTATCATTTTTATTATGAGCAATTGCTATTTTATTGGCTCCTGTCTTCCTCAAAACCTCATCGAAAAATTCATATCTTGCCACTCTTCCTGCTTCTTCTGTTCCTATTTTATTAGTATTAGCCAAATTTTGGACATCTATACTTTTTCCATAAAATTCAATCCCATTTTTTTCACAATAATCTTTCACAAATTGTTCATCATCATTTGCCTCTTCTCTTAACATATGATTCACATGAGCCACAACTATTTCCAGCATGTCCCCACTGGTTCCGGGATTAACTGGGGACATCAGAGACGTCCCCACTGGTTCCGGGATAAAATGGGGACATTTGGGAAATCTTGTGATTCTATTTAAATAATCTAACAAACATATGGAATCTGGACCTCCTGAAACTGCTACTACTATTTTATCATTGCTTTCTATTAAATGATATTTCTTAATTGTATTTCCTATTATATTTTCTAATTTTTTCTCATCATTCCCTCTTCTATTCATTCTTTCTCCTACTTTCCTTTAATTTTCATAACTCTCTATTTTCAATTCTTTTTAGCTTTTTTCGATTAATTCCTAATATCGTTTCTATCATTCTGTATGATATATCATTTTCATATTTTAATTTTTTTATTGCTAGATTGAGCAATTCCTCATTTTGACAGAATTCTTCTTTTGTTATATTATTTTTTACCATGATTTGTTTCAAGATTTCTTTACAAATCTCCTCTTTATTTTCACCATCTTCCATAAATATAAAGGCTTCATTTTTATTTAAATCAAGACTTTCATTTTGTACATATAGTTTTTTCTTTATGTTCTTTTCTAACTCTGTACCTGTATAAAAAATATTATTATAACAACTTGAATATTTATATTCATAAGGTTTTTTACATATATTGGCCTTGACAGGATTATTATGTATGTATCTTACACACGAAATTAAGTGCTTTTCACTATAAATTGGTTGTGTTTTATATCGATCTCGAAAAACATAGCCCACTCTTTTGTGGTCCTTATTGTAATATTTAGCATACAACATATTTACTCTATACATATATTTTATCAAATGCTCTACATTTTCTTCATGAAATAAAATATGTGCATGATTGTTCATAATGCAATATGCTAGAATAATAAGATTTATTTTTTCTTTCGTGTCCTTCATAATCTTCATATATTGATTAATATCTTTTACGGAATTGAATATATACTCTTTATTATTCCCTTGAACCATAATATGAAAAAAAGAAGTATTTATATTTTTTTTGCAGACTCTAGGCATACTCTCATCCTTTCTTTTTTAAACTTCCCCTACAAAAATTATAAATTGCCCCTTTTTATCCTCTTTCTATTTTCAATCCCCATTCACTTAACCTTAATGTCCCATTTGCTTCCAGCGTCCCCATTTAATCCCGGAACCAGTGGGGACATTAATCATCAAATCTTTTCTCTAAATTAACAAATTTCGTATAACTGCCTAGCCACAATAAATCTACTGTTCCTGTTGAACCACCTCTGTGCTTTGCCAATATTACTTCTGCTATATCCTTTTTCTCACTGTCTTGATTGTAGTAATCATCTCTATATAAAAACATAACAATATCTGCATCTTGCTCGATTGCTCCTGATTCTCTTAAATCTGAAAGCATTGGTCTGTGGTCTGGTCTTTGTTCCACCGCTCTTGATAATTGAGATAGTGCAATAACTGGCACTCCTATTTCTTTAGCCAATATTTTTAAAGAACGACTAATTTCTGATATTTCTTGCTCACGGCTTCCATTTCTCTTGTTACTTCCTTGTACTAGTTGCAAATAATCAATTACTACCATTCCTATATTTTTTTCTAATTTTAGTTTCCTACATTTTGCTCTTATTTCCATAACAGATATGCCAGGCGTATCGTCAATATAAATTTCTGCTTCTGAAAGTGGCCCAATGCTACCAGCTAATTTTGTCCAGTCATCTTCTTCTAGTTTTCCTGTTCTCACTTTATTGCTATCCACCATAGCTTCACTACATAAAATTCTGTTTACCATTTGTTCTTTTGACATTTCTAAACTAAATATAGCAACTGGTACATTTGCCTTAATAGCTGCATTGGTTGCAATATTTAAAGCAAATGCTGATTTACCCATGGCTGGTCTTGCTGCAATTAAGATTAAATCTGAACCATGAAACCCCGCTGTTTTATAGTCTAATTCTGTGAACCCTGTTGGAACACCTGTAATGTGCTGTTTCCTATTATATAATTCTTCCAATTGTGTAAAACTATCTACCAACACATCTTTAATAGGCGTATAACCCTTTTGATTTTTATTTTGCATAATATTAAAAATCTTTTTTTCTGCATCTTCCATAATATCTTCCACATCTTCTGTTGGGTCATAACCTAATTCAATAATTTCATTGGCTGTTTTGATTAAATTTCTTAATACTGATTTTTCTTCCACTATTTTTATATATTTCAAAGCATTGGCTGTAGTAGGAACCTTATCTGGAAGTTCTGCTAAATAATCTAATCCTCCTACTTGTTCAAATTTCCCCATTGTCTCCAATTCTGCTTTTACTGTAATAATGTCTATTGGTTCTGCTCGATTATATAAATTTAGGATAGCAGAATAAATAGCTCGATGATCTTCACGATAAAAGTCTTCTTCTTTTAATACTTCGATACTTGAGATAACAGCATCTTTATCTGTTAACATACTTCCTATAATTGCTTGCTCTGCTTCTAAATCATGTGGTGGTACTTTTCCTAATTCCATTCTATTTCCTCCTAATTTGCCAAGTGAACCAGTCCTTTTGGGCAATTTCTCTCTTCTTTAACTTGAAAGTTTTTAATGATAAAAAATAAAATACATGACGCACAATTTGAAAGAACCCTAATTTATGCAGATAAGCTAAATTAACTTTTCAATATATGAAATTTATTAAACTTATTCAAATGATTAGTCCGACCAAGTAAAGAATGTAATTTTATTTTTTATCATTAAAAACTCTTATAGCTGATTACAAGTTATTACCAAAAAGGCCTGTAGCTTTTGGCAATTTATTGTGAAATAACATCAACTTTTAGCTTTCCAATAACACCTTCAAATAATTTAATTTCAACTGTTTGAGTTCCTAAAACTTTGATGGTTTCCTTCAAATCTATTTTCTTTTTGTCCACTTGTATTTTATATTCCTTTTCAAGTTCTTGTGCAATTTCTTTCGTTGATACTCCACCAAAGATTTTTCCATTCTCTCCAGATTTTACTTTTATTTTTAATAAAATTTTAGATAATTTATCAGCTACTTTTAAAGCTTCTTCTTTTTCTTGTTCCTTTTGAAATTTTGCAGAATTTTGTTTCGCTTCTAATTTAGCCATATTTTCATTATTTGCTTCCACTGCCAAGTCTTTTGGGAATAAAAAATTTCTGGCATAACCATCTGATGCATTAATCACTTGGTCTTTCTTTCCTACTCCTTTAATATCTGCTTTTAAAATCACCTTCATGTTATCACACCTTTCTTAAAATTTCCGATTTATCGCATTCAAAATCAGAATTAGTCGGAACGTCCCCATTTTATCCCAGCGTCCCCACTTCATCCCAGAACCAATGGGGACATTTCCCCATTTCATCCTGGAACCAGTGGGGAAACTATTCTATCTCTGAAAAATATTCATTGATTCGGTTAATTAACTCTTGTTTTGTTTCTTCCATAGTCATATCTTCAACTTGTGCTCCTGCTAGGGTAATGTGACCTCCACCACCTAGCTTTTCTAATATAATCTGAACATTGATATCTCCTATCGAACGTCCACTGATACAAACTTTGTCATCTAATTGTCCAATGACAAAAGACGCTGTTATCTCACTAATAGTAAGCAACTCATCCGCTGCTTTAGCACAAACCACATTGACATCTTTTGCTTTTTCTTCATAAGTTGAAATAGCTATCGTATCATTGATTATTTCAGCTTTTCCTACAATTTCAGCTATTCTGTTAAAACTTTCCAAATTACTCTGAAACCATTTTTTTACGCGAATAATATCAACTCCACATTTACGTAGATAAGCTGCTGCTTCAAAAGTTCTTACTCCTGTTTTATAAGTAAAGTTTTTGGTATCCATCATAATACCCGCATATAAACTTTCTGCTTCTATCGTTTTTAACTCAATTTCTTCTTCCACATATTGGATTAATTCTGTAACAAGTTCTGATGCTGATGAAGCATACACTTCTTGAAAAGTAAGAGTTGCACTTTCTATAAAATCTGCACTTCTTCTATGATGATCTATAATCACAACTTCTTTTACTTTCTCTAACAATTCTGTTGACTCAACATAATTCAATTTGTGGGTATCCACTACTACTAATAATGTATCTTCCTCTATATTTTCTAGAGCTACTTCTTTGTTTATAATAACATCTTCATATTCTTCATCTTTTTCAATTGACTTTCTAAATGCTTCTAAAGTAGAAGTTTTAGTATCTATCACAATATAAGCATTCTTTTCTAATGACTTCGCTAATCGATAAATTCCTAAACTTGCTCCTACGCAGTCCATATCTGGATTCATATGCCCCATTATCATTACTTTTTTTGATTTTTTGATTAGATTCTCTAGTGCTTGGGCTACTACTCTCGCTTTTACTTTGGTTCTTTTTTCTACTTCTTGTACTCTTCCTCCAAAGAATTTGTAGATATCATTTTCTCGAATAACAGCTTGATCCCCTCCACGCCCTAAAACAATATCCATGGCAGCTTGAGCTGATTTATATTTTTCTTTGTCTGTGCTTCCTTCATTCGAAACAGCAATACTTAAAGTAAATTGAACTTTCTCTTTCATATCAATTTCTTTTATTTTATCTAATATGCTGAATTTATCTTCTTTGACGATTTCTAGATATCTTTGTTCAAAGAAGTAAACATATCGATCTTTCTCTGTCTTGATTAAAATACCATTGGTTTCATCTGTCCACTCATAGATATATTTATCAATTTCTGCTATCACTTGTGGCTTTTCTTCACTTTCTAGTCTTTGCATAGTTTCTTCGTAATTGTCTACCATGATAATTCCAACACATGATTTAGAATCTTGATATTCTTTCTGCAATTTGATATTTTCTGTTTCATCAATAAAATAAAGAATAATCATATATTCTGTTTTTTTCTTCTTAGATTTGACATATCTTCCAACTACTTGGTATGTTTTTTGGTCAATTTCCATTTGCCTTATAATATCTTGATTGTTATTTTTTTCTCTTTTTTCTATTTCATCTTTGATGTCGATACTTAAATCTTTCATATATGTGTTAATGTCTATATTAGCAAACTCAGTAGTAAATCTTGAACTTCTCCAAACAACATTTCCATCTGTTTCTAATATAACTAATGGAAATGGTGAATTGATTAAACTTGTTTTGGCTGCTGAGTCTACTGTTAATGTTAAGTCTTGTAATGTTTCTGATAATTCGCTTTTTCTTTTATTGTTTGTATAATAGCTGTATACTACAATAGCAACAAAAATAGCAATAGACGGTAATATCATATGTACACTTTGGATGCATATAACTACCAACAAGATAAATATAATAGCCAAATATATTTTTGTTTTAGATACTAAGGTGTCCAAAACTTTTCTATTGTTGTTTTGCATAAAATTCTCCTTTATTTATGAACCTTTTAATACTATTCTATTTTACTAGCAAACATACTATTTGTCAAGCAAACAATAATCACTCTTTTTATCTTACCTTTTTAAAAAATATGAATTTTTTAACTTCTCATATCTTTTATAATTATTGGCATTCCTTTATTCTCATATATCCTGAAAAAAATGATATGATGTATTGGCATACTTTTATAGAAATGAAATACTAAAAAATTAAATATATAGAGAATTAAAAAAGATATGACTATGTGAAGTGAACCCAAATTGTTAGACAAAAATGTTTAGCAAGGAGGGTTCATTTTT
>CASDJM010000068.1 GCA_949280815.1 uncultured Clostridia bacterium
CTATTTTTGGTTTTGGTGTCGTCATGGTTCCATTGTTTTCCCAGGCTACTTCTCCCTCTTTTTCTTCAAATTCATATATATAATCTCCACCTATGATTAAAGTTCCATCTTCTTCTCTTTCAAAGTCAACGCCCTGCTTTTCCAATTCTTCTATTAAATCTTCTATGGTAATGTCTCCACCTTGCTTTTTTAATTTGGCACTCATTTGAGCTAATCTTAATTGCTCTTCTATCTCTCCGATTTCTGTTTTTTCTCTGGCTTCCATAGCTGTAGTTATTATTCCATTATCTCCTGTTAGGGTTGCTACTGTTATGGATGCTAATATTAGCAAAATAATAATCGTAATTATCAATGCCATTAATGTGATACCTTTTTCTTTCATTTAAAACTCCTTCTTTCTTTTATTTTTTGCACTTTATTTCAATTATGTCCTCTTGTTGTATCTTAACTTTGCTTATTTATACCACATTAATTATTTTTTGTAAACAATTATTTACAAATATGTCATAAAATGTCAATACATTTTTTTCCAAATTTATGTCATAATTATTTTAATTCGATAATAAAGGTGATTTTATGATTAAGGAAAAAAGAAAATCTAAAAAATACACACAAGAAAAGATGTCACAACTTCTTGGAATTAGTTTAAGGCAATATGTGAGGATAGACAATGAAGAAGATTTACCAAGAAGAGATGTTCTTAAAAACTTAATTATGGAATTAGATTTGACTAATGAAGAAATAGGAGAATATATTAGAAAAATGACTAGAAATATTGCCTAAAAAATAAAGGCTTATTTTTGCCTTTATTTCGTTGCAATATGAATATTTTCTACCTTTGCTTTCATTTCTCTTGAAATAATGTTTTGAATTTGTGCTACTTCTTCTTGCTTAATTTCCTCGATACCTATAATAATACTAATACTTTCTCCATTAACAAAAATAATACTATTTTCAAAGCCTTTTGTTTTTATTAAATTCTCGCATATCATAATACTATTTTTTGTATCATTTATTTTTTGTATTTCCTGTGTTGCCGATTGTCTTTGTGTTTCCAACGAATTTGTACTATTCAATACTTTTTCATAAGTCTCTATCATTTGAGAGTACATAGTATCTCTTTCTAATTTAGATTTCACAAAATAATCATTGTTATTTGTACTACTAGTTTCTAATGTTATATTTTCAGTGCTTGTTTCATTCTCTGAGATAACATTATTAGTATCACTTGTTTCATTATTAGTATTAGTTACATCTATTGTATTCTTGGTATTTGTTGTATTTGTTGTATTTTGTGTTAGCACATCATTACTATTCACTAAAGTAGCATCTCCAATATCTGCTAATTGCATATCATCATTTGACTCTACTTGCATAGCAGTTTCTACTGATGTTTGCTTTTCTGTATTGGTTGTATAATTCAAATAACCTGCTGTCATTAACATTAATACAATCACATAAATTATAATCTGGTTTTTCTTAAATAATTTCATTCTAAATTCCTCCTTGTCCCCACTGGTTCCGGGATTAAATGGGGATATTTTAATTTTTATATATAATACTATTGATAATAACTCCGCATATCCCCATTTAATCCCGGAACCAGTGGGGACATTTAATTCATTTCAAACACTTGTATTTTATGAGTGGCGAGCCCTGTGACGGCTTCTACTGCTTGTATAATATTAGCTTTTATTTCCGCACTATTGGCTCCTTTAGCTGTTATGATAGCACCTTCTACTTTAGGTTGAATCACTTTTTGCGTGATGGGGGTCTTTTCTCCATTTTCTTCTTGGTATATAATTTCTTTTTGAGCATCTGTTTCTTGTATTTTTCTAATTCCTCCTGATGTATCATTTTCTTCGGTATTGCTAGTTTTTGTCGTTTCATTGTACATCGCTACTACTTCACTTGTTTCAGAATAGTTAATGAAGACTTTTACATCTCCGACTCCTTGTATTTTAGCAAGTATTGCTTCCAATTGTTCTGCCAAATTGTCTGTTGTTACATTACTATCTGCATTGGTAACTGTATTACTATTGGCTAATTTTTTCGAACTAATACTGTTTTCTTGTTTGGTTACTTGTTTATTCCCATTCCAAATAAGATTGATGATGACAATAGTTATAATGAGTAGAACCACAAAGAAGACCAAATTTTCAATTTTTCTTTTGTCATTTCCTTCACCCACTTCGTTTTTATTTTTGGCTAACTTTTTTAATTGATCACTAAACATTTTTCATTCACCCCATATTCCACTATTAAAAATTTTTTGATATTTTGAATGTCTAATTTATTGATTTCTGTGTTTTCCTTTTTTTTATTTTCTTCTTTAATTGAAGTATTAACTGGCTTTATTTTTTGAATTTCTGATACCACTTGTTTTTCTAAGTCTTCCTCCTTTTTTTCCTCTTGGCTATTGGTATCTTTTTGTGTTTTTTGCACATTAATTTTTATTTTAGTTATTTTACTTTCTTCTTCGTTATCTGATATTTCTGCCTTCACTTTACAACTAGTTACCTGATATCCTTTCTCTGTTAATTTTTTTGTGATATCCTTTTCTAATTCCTGAATATACAATTCTTGAATTCTTTCGTTCATGGAACTTTGGTCTACCCTTGTACTCGTTTCAGTCGTAGTATATTCTTCTAAATTTATATTATTGATATTAAACTCCTCTTGATTAGATACAAAAGGAGAAACAATGGTAAACAATATGTAAATCCCCATAACCATTCTTATATACTTTTTTGTTTTATTATTGGGCAGTAATATTTCTAAAATTGATACAATCACAATTGCCAATCCTAACCCTTTTACCCAAGAACTCATAAATTTAATCATCTGTATATCCCCTTATCTATTTCAACGTTGTCTGCTCAAAATGTAATCTATTTTTTACACTGCATAAGTGACCTATCTATACATCATTCCACTATTCGATATTTTTAACACTAAGCTTGTCCCAATAATAATCATAAAAGCAATGCTACTTAAAATAGCTAACGATATTTTAAAAATATCTCCTATTTGTTCTAATAAACCTGTTATTTTTTCATCTGCAATTGGTTGTGTTATTCCCGCTAGCAATTTATAAGCTATAGTCAGCATTCCTAACTTAATAATAGGCACAATGCAAATTCCTAAAATAATAACAACACCAACTAATCCTACTGCATTTTTTAAGACAAGACCACAACCAAGAACGGTATCTACAGCATCTCCTAATATCTTTCCCACCACTGGAATTGCTGAACTGACAACTGCTTTTGTTGTCTTTGCTGTAATACCGGTCTACACTGCTTGCCATCGTTCCTTCCAATGAAACCACTCCTACAAACACAGTCAGAATAACTCCCAAGAACCACACTATACCAGAATTGAGAAATTTGGATAGCTTGTCTATTTTTATTTGATCAGATAACTTAGACAATACCACAAGAGCAGTAAAAATCATCAAACAAGGAATGAGAATATCTTGTATCATATTTCCAATAAAATTTATCATAAATAAAATAATTGGTTCTATCACTCCACTCGTTGCAATACTTCCAGTTGACATCATCAAAGTAATCAAAAGCGGAATTAGCATATTCATAAATGCCACTAAATTAGTCGTGGTATTTTGTACCATTTTTACAATATCTGAAAAACTTGCCATAACAATAGTAATAATCAATATATACTGCACATAATAAATCAACTTGGAGATACCATCATCTTTCAAACTCTCACTAATCGCCTTTAAAACGCTATGCATTACAATAATAACTAAAATACTACCAATTGCTTTTAAGTTTGACACAACCTCTGAGCCCAATAAATCCAATATTCTTTTTCCTAGACTTGAATGATCCACCTCCCCCTGAATTGCATCATCTAAAATTTTCTTCATATCAATATCTGTATCCACAAAAAACTCGCCCATATACTGTTCAGAATTTTTTAAAAAATCCTGTATACCAAACTCTTCTTGTTGTTCTTGTATCGTCTCTTCATTACTATTGCTGGCATAGCTGGTACTGCTAGCAAAAACATTTTGCATTGGAAACATAATTAATATCAAAATTATTACTACTAAAAAATCTAAAACTTTAACTAATCTTTTCATTTGTACTCCTTTTGGCGACTTTGGGACAGGTACAAACTCGCCATTTTGGATATATTAAGGGACAAACATCACTTATCCCTCTCGGTATATTTGATGACAGGCTACATCAGCATTATGTAGGTAATATCTTTAATATAATCTCTAATAAACTAGAAATTATGGGAATCGACATAGATATAATAATAATTTTGCTTCCTAGCTCAATTTTGCTTGCTATTGCTCCTTCGCCAGAATCTTTACAAATGCTAACAGCAAACTCTGATAAAAAGGCAATTCCTGTTATTTTTATTAATAATGTTAAAAAAGTCCCATTAATAGAAGCCTTACTTGCCAATGATTGTAATAATGCAATAATCCCCGTTAATTGATCCATTACTAATAATAGAATTAATACACCTGTCAATAAACTGATATAAATGGCAAATTCTGGTTTATATTGTTTTAATAAAATAATGATGATAAGAGCAATCAAAGCAATACCAATTATCTTAATGATTTCCACTTGTTATTTCGACCTCCTTAGAGGGACTCTTTTAAAATTAAGACCTGTCCCAAAACGCACCCCAAAATGCGCACCACCTTTATAAGTTGAATATGGTTCTTACTGTGGTAAATAATCCACTTATTTCTTTGATTACCATGGTTAGAACAATTACTAATCCTGCTAAGGTTGTCATCATGGCTTGATCTTCTCTTCCCGCTCTGACTAAAACTTGATGTAATACAGCAACTAATATTCCAATTGCTGCTATTTTAAATAATAAATTAATGTCCATTTTCTTTTCATCCTTTCCTAAAGAACAGAACTTTCCTATAATACGCTCAACACAAAATGATGACAATTACCAATCCTATTGTAGTTCCTAGTTTGCTATATAGTTTTTCATTTTTTTCTTTTTGTTCTTGTGCTTCTTTCAGTTGCGTCTCTAAAAATTTTTGTGTGATTTCAATTTGGCTAGTTTGTCCTTCTGCATCTGTTTGTCCTAATAGCTTTGATAGCGTTTTTAATACATATTTATCTTCTTTTGTTAGGTTGTTTTCGCTTTCTTCGATTGCTTCTTCCCATGCCATATTGGCGGTATTGATTTTCATTTTTTCTTTGGCTTTATGAAAGACTTGTCCCACACTTCTATCCGTAGCTTGTGAAATTTCTTCAAATATTTCAGGTATTGGTTCATAAGTAAATTTGATTTTTGACTGGAACATATTTAAAGCATTTCTCATTTCTTCTAATTCTTTTACTCTTAATACATATTTTTTGGATAGATATCTTCCTATTAAACTACATGCTACTAAAATAATAAATAGCATAAAATATTTTATAATTTGCATTTCTAACCTCATTTCTTTTAAAATCACTCTGTGTTAAATTTATGACAAAAGAATCTTTTGTATATTATATTCGTGGTGCTTCTTTTTTAGAACTTATTCTTATAAAAAAATTACTTTTTCTATTTGTTTTGTTTCTATCAAATAATTAACTTGTGAATTGTTTTTGATATCCTCCATAGATTTTCCGTGCATGGTAAATATTCCTTTTACTCCCGCTGTTACAGCTTCTCGAATTGCTTCTATATCTTCCTTGGAACCAATCTCATCACAAGCAATGACTTCTGGTGCCATACAACGAATTAGCATTTTCATTCCCTTTGATTTGCTAATGTTTTCTATCACATCTGTTCTAACGCCAATATCATTTTGTGGCACTCCTTTGTACATAGCTGCTATTTCTCCTCTTTCGTCAACCACACCGCAAGTCATTCCTCTGAAATGAATTTCGTTTATTCCATTACTGATATTTCGAATCATATCCCTTAATATCGTCGTTTTTCCTTTTCCTGGCGGTGAGACAATTAACGTGTTATATATGCTATTGTTTTCTATATCAATGATTTCTTTTAAAAGTTGATTACTACAATTAATAATCTCTCTTGCAATTCTGAAGTTTAAACTAGTCACATATTTCAAATTAATTATTTGTCCATTTTCGCTAACTGCTGTACCTGTTATACCAATTCGATGTCCTCCTTTGACTGTTAAAAATCCTTCGCAAATTTGATTTTTATATGCATAAATTGAATTTTCGCAAAGTCTTTCCAAAATTTGCAAAATCTCACTTGTGCTAATTTGATAATCAATAATGAGATCAGCTTGTCTAGTTTTCAATAAGATTGATCTTCCTACTCTAATTCTTATTTCTTGTAACTCTCTTTGCAGATTCAAATCTGGCCTTAACATATTTTCTAGTAATATATATATTTGATTCGGAAAATATCTCAATATTTCTTCTAGCATTTTACTTTTACCTCCATAATTTTGAAATGGGTTAATATCTTGAATCCGTTGAAAAGTGTCCATTTATTGATGCTTGGCGAGTTGGTGCTTGTCCCAAAGTCGCCATCGCCAGCCAACAAAAAGAACATATATTATTTATAATATATGTTCTTTTTTTACATTTAGAACTTCATCTTGGAATCTCCAGATTTTGAAATTTTTAAATCTGAAAATATTAAATCTCCAAAATTTAGCTATTTTTTATTGATGACTGCTCTATAAATAGCTCCTGTTTCTTCGTCTTTCTCGAATTCTACTCGATAGGCTGTTTCTGTTTCAATACTACTTTTTAGAAGTGTTATGTTTTGGTCTGTTACTTCATATTCTTGCCCATCGAAATGAATTTCTTTAATTTTTCTATTAGTGTCTTGCTGTGCTTCATTATTTAGTTGAATGGTTGATAATAGCCCTTTTACTGTGACTCCTTGTAAATTAGTGCTTTCATAATTTTCAAATTTACTGTTAAAAGTGCTAATTTCCACTTCACTCATAGTACTTGTATTTTCATTCGTTGTATTTATGGATGAAGAAGAATAAGTTGCAAATTGAGGTATAGCATATTGTAATGGATTTTCATTTTCGTCTAATCCTAATTCTTCCATTTGCATTTTATTTACAGTTTGTAATCTTTCAACTACAGCATTTAAGAAAACTGCTTTTTGTTCTTCGTCTGCCTCATTTAACATGATACTATTATTATTACTAAATGTCTCTATGTTGGTGCTATCTGTAAATTCTACATTATTGTTATAGCTATACTGATATTTGGCTTCTTTTATTTCCAAATTTAGGTCATAATTTTCGGTTATGTTTTGCATCGATTGTAATCCCTCAAATTTTGTAAGTAATTCTATTTTTGCTTTCTGATTACTATCATTTAATTGCAAGTTTATATTATATTGTTGGTCATTGCCTGTTATTGTTTTCTCTAATTTTAATTCCGCTTCATTGATTTTAGCTGACAATTGCACAGTTCTTCCTTTTGTCTCATATACTATGATTTCTAAGTTTTCATTATTTAGTTCTACATTACTATTAATCTCTTTTATCATATTTTCAATACTGGTTGCTGTTATTTTTAAAGAATTTCGTTGCACTTTAACATATTCATTCATTTTGTCTAGTGTCATTTGGTCATTCTTTAAAGTTTCTAATATTTTTACCAATATTCTCTTAAATTTTTCTCCATTTAAAGCTAATTTATATCCTTTACTATTAGATTCTTCTATTTTACTAAAGTCTTCATCTTGTAATTCTTGCTTTAACACATTTAAATAGGTTTCTCTGATGCGTTTTAAATCTTCTTTTGTTAAGGATATCTCAAAAAATTCTTGTATTTTTCCAATTCCATCTGAACCATTAGTTGATTCATTATCATGTGGTGATACACTACCTTCTAAATTCTGCAATTCTTCTTTATTCATAGCAATATACTTATTTCCAATATAATTGGTTTGAATTCCCAATATATTTCCTATTTGTTTATAAGAAAATGGAAATTTTACACTGTCAGAATAATTAATACTAATATTTTGTATTACTTGGGAATTTGCTGTATCTACTTGACCATCAAATGTTATATTCATATTATTATTGTTAGATGCTGTTGTGTTGATTGTTATGCTACCTTCATCTAAAAATGGTGTATTTTTTTGTTTTTTAAAATATTGTTTTACTTCTGTTTCAATAAATCCTTGTTCATCTCCCATTTGTGCAATATATTTGAAGAATAGTTCTTTACTATCTTTAAATATGTCTGTTGTAAAATAAGCATAGACTATTCCTGTTACTAAAATTAATATAATTAATGTGATGATGATAACTACAATTATTTTACTATTTTTCTTTTGTCTCATTTTTATTCTCCTCTTAATTTTATATTTTAGAACAATAGTGGGCTGTTAATATTTTATAAAATTTAATGGGTAGAGTTCAGCCCACGTTTAATTGTTCGTTCGTAAAAATTTCAAAGCAATTTTCTGGGAACACTTTCTATTATAGGATGTTCGGAGTACTTTCCTATAATAGAAAGAAAAGATAAATAACTTTTTGCCATTTATCTTTTTGCTTTCTGATTCATTATTCTTCCCAATTATGATAAATATTAGAAACATCATCTAAATCTTCTAATCTCTCGATTAGTCGTTCCATTTTTTCTACTCCTTTTTCATCTAAGGCAACCGTTGTAGTTGGAACCATTTGTACTTCTGCCTCTAAGAATTCTAATCCCATTTCTTCCAATTTTTCACGGACTTCTGAGAAGTCTGCTGGGTCTGTTGTAACTTCATAGATTTCCTCTGAAGCTTGGAAATCTTCTGCTCCTGCTTCTAGTACAAGCATCATTAATTCTTCCTCATCCATTGATGTGGTTGCTCTTTCTATTACAATCACACCTTTTTTATTAAACATATAAGATACACATCCACTAGTTCCTAAGTTCCCACCTGATTTATCAAATGCATGTCTAACATCTGCTGCTGTTCTGTTTTTATTATCTGTAGCAGCTTCTACAATGACAGCTACTCCGTTTGGACCATATCCTTCGTATACAATTTCTTCATAGTTTTCGTTACTAGTTGATGCTTTTTTGATAGCATTGTTTATTGTATCGTTTGGCATATTTGCTGCCTTACATTTTGCTATGACATTTTTTAGCTTTGAGTTTCCTGCTGGATCTGGTCCACCTTCTTTTACTGCTATTAATAGTTCTCTTCCTAATTTTGTGAATACTTTTCCTCTTGCTGCATCTGCTTTTCCTTTTTTGGCTTGTATGTTGTGCCATTTACTGTGACCGAGACATTTTTCATTCCTCCTTCTTAATTTTTCTAGTATTTAAGCCACTTTCGAGCTTTTTGTTTTAAAAATCTATTATAAAAATTCCTTATTGAACTTTGTTGATTTTTAGGGGTTTGTGAGGTTCTGTGTTGAACGAATTGTGCTAAAATTGTGCCAAAATTGTGCCAGAAATTTAATTTTAAATATTATGTCTACAAATTATTTTGTTAAAATTTTACAGCCAATTTTGTACCCCAAATTATTTTATCACATTAATTTAAATTTGTGTAGTATTTTATACAAAGAATTTTTTTCGGTGTGAATTTTTTGAGAACTAATTGGTATTTTTTGTAAG
>CASDJM010000069.1 GCA_949280815.1 uncultured Clostridia bacterium
AAAATGAACCCTCCTTGCTAAACATTTTTGTCTAACAATTTGGGTTCACTTCATTTTAATATCTCTTTTTGTTATATTTCATTTTTTATATAATATTTATGATAATCCTCTCTATAACTTGTAATTTATAATGTTATAAATTATTTTGATATACCCTCAAGAACTGAAATATCTTGCTTATCTTTATCTCTTAACTCATAGCCTGAATGGAAAATTTTTTGTCCTTTTAGGGATATGCAAGGAATTGTTTTTCCTTCAAAAATAGCATTACTGAAAAAATCTTTTTCAAATTCATAGAATCCACCTTCTAAATCTGCTTGTTTTGAAGTTCCATCCTCATTCAAAATAAATGGGTGAATATCCAAATATCCATATTTTTCACTATATAATTCTATTCTAACAGGTTTCCAGTCTGTATCTACCTCATATCCATATTTTAAAAGTATTTTTAACAATTCTTCTGTATGTTGTGCATCAAAATCCACATCAATATCTCTATGATTTCGTGTTTGTTTACCTGCTAATATATCAACACCCCAACCACCATCAATCCAATATTTTATGTTTGAATCTTCTAATAAATTTATAATAGTCATTAAATCTTCTTTTGTTGTTATCTCTTTTCTATTCATATAAATTCTCCTCTACAACTTGTAATTTTGCAGTTACTTTTAAATTTCTTTAATGATACTTTCTAAACTAGAAAAATCAACAAAATTAACTTTTTGATTATAAGTATCTATCATTGCTTTAACTTCTGCTGTTTTCTTTTCTTCTGGTAGTCCTTTTGCTTTTTTATAAAGTAAACTCATCATTGTTTTATGAGCAAAATTTAATTTTGAATAATCTATTCCACCTCTTAAATGATAAATAGATGCTTTTTCATATATTTCATTTGAAAGTTGTCTTTTCATACCATTTTCTATATTACTTGTATTTTCTATATCCATAGGGTCTGCTAATCCAACTGTTGCAATTATTATTTTCTTATTTCCATAATTAGATATTTTTTTGAAAGTTTTAGCCATTCCTAAAACTCCACCTGCATAAAGTCCACCTAGATAAATAATTTTATCATACTTATTTATATCTTTTATTTCTTCAAACGATATTGCTTGTATTTTAGTTATTTTTGATAATTCCTCTGCATACATTCTTGTTGTTCCATATTGAGAACCATATATTATAATTTCACTCATATAAATCTCCTCTATTTATTGTAATTTAGCGAATACTTTTATAATCAATATTGGCTAATTTTGCTTGCTTACACAAATCCTTTGTTTGTATTTTATATTGTTTTCCATCTTTTATTGTATAAGTTCCACATTGTCTAAATTCAAAACTAACCTCTTTTCTTATACATTGCTCTCTAATATCTAAAGCCCACGAATAATCAAATATTCTAGCATTTATATCAGATTCTCCACCAACTACTACAAGTTCTATATTATCAAGATATTTTTCTATATATATTTTCTCTAATAATGGCTGTGCTGTTATACATTTATGTTTTATTGGTAAATCTTTAAAAATTGATAACTTATAATCAGCATTTTTTTGATTTTCAATAGTACAACATACAACTACATTATCATATCCATCATTCCAGTCATTTGGAATACATTTCATAAATCTATCAATTCTTTTTGTTAGAAACAGAAAAGTACAGTCCTGCCTTTCTTTAATCATTTTCCAACAGTCATTTCTCCACTCGTCTGCTTCTTCAATAAGAAAATCTGTAGAAAAACATAAATAAACAATTCCAGATTTCATTTTATAATTGCCATTTTTTAATTTCTCTATTGGCTTTTCAAAGTCTTTTGTTTTTATAATTTCATTTGTATCTACTTTTCTTTTAAAATCTCCTTTATGAATATAGCAATGTAAACAACCATCACTACATTTCTTACATCCTCGCCAAGCGTTCCACATTGCCATATTTATACCACCTTAAAATTTTGATTTTTCATAATTATAAGGAATACTTGTTCCTACAACTACATCTTCTATTTTTTCAATAATTAACCAATCATCCATATTTCCTTGATGGTCAAAATCTAATGCTGTAATTTCTCCTACATCTTTAAATTCAACTAAACACAAACATTTTTTGTGCCATCTTTCTTTTTGCTTATCAGTTAGTTGTAATTTACTATTATTATCTTCAATAGTTTTTGTTATTTCTTCATCACTTAGCTTTACATAGTTTTGAACATCTGTTACAACTGCTTTTGCTGTAATCTTTTTTGTTCCTTTTTCCATAAAATAAAGTGTTTCGTCTTTAAATACTCTACTATGTGGTATTTTTCTTCCTGCTGCACCTCTTATAATCATTGTTTTACTACCATCTATAATCTTATTTAATTCTTTTGATTTATCATCACAATATACTAAATGCACCATAATTTTACCTCATCTTTCTAATTTTAAGTTGTATATCTAATACTTTTTTATTAATTTTGAAATTAAAGCTCTACAAGTATTCATTTGAATACAAGCATAAAAATTATTCGTTACTTCTTTACCTTTTCCAATTGTTGTTGCATTATTTGCATCTTCTTCCGTTTCCCAAAGAACAAAATCAGTCCAGATATTACCTTGTAAGTAATGCTCCCAAGAGATAAATCCCTTTGCTTTAGAAATAATTTCATCATGTAATTTTTGCGTTAATTTTACAAATTCCTCTTCACTTACACCTTTTTTAAGTTTATATGAAAATATCCATGCTGTTTTATTCATATATAAATTCCTCCCTACAAATTACTATAATTTGTTATGATTATATAATAAATGACAGATAATTTCAACTTATTACCTGCCCTATATATTGTAATTTTGTGTTTAACTTTAAATTTCTTTATTTAGGAAGTCCTAAATAGATTGCAAAAAGAACAAATACTATTCCAAGTGCAATTAAAATTATATGCCAACGATTACTCTTTCTACGATAAATTCCAAAACCAATAGAAAATATCCCCAACAACATTGATATGATCATTGCAAAAAATCCCATTTTATTTCCTCCTTTCAAGATGAATTACTCTATCATAGCGATTTGCCATTTCCAAATCGTGAGTTACAGTAATAATAGTTGTATTAAATTCTTTGTTCATTTTAAAAAGCAAGTTTACAATTCTTTCTCTATTCTCCACATCAAGAGATGCCGTAGGTTCATCTGCTAAAATAATTTGAGGCTTCATAATTATTCCTCTTGCAAATACTGCTCTAGCTTTTTCTCCACCAGAACATTCAAGTGGTTTCTTTTTTAATATAGATTTAATATCAATTGCATTAATTACATTTTCAAATTCTTCTTGCTCAAATTCTTTTTTCCTAGTTTCTGCATAAAGTAAAGGTAGTTTGATATTATCTTCAATTGTCAAAGAATTGATTAGTGCTGACTCTTGAAGAACAAAACCAATTTTTTGATTTCTCCATTGTGCTAACTCACTTGTATATAAACTATTAGCTCTCGAATCAAAAAGAGTATATTCACCATTATAATCTCTATCTAACAATCCAATAATATTAAGCAATGAGCTTTTTCCTACTCCAGATTCGCCTACAATAGCAATCTTTTCACCAGCATTAACTTCAAGATTAAAATTATTCAAGATTGAGATTTGTAACTTTTTATTCTTATAAATTTTTTCTTTAATTTTTAAATCAATAATTTTCGTCATTGTAACACCCCCAAAGAAATTGGAACTTTTTTGATTTTTCTTAACATATTCTCAACAATAATTATTCCAATAATAATATCTGAAAGAATTACTACCAATAAAGATAGCCAGTCCATTCCTATTAAACCAAATAATCCATAAGTAGCAAAAGTAGAGTCTTTTCTTAACCAACATCCATATCTGTTAAAAGCAGTAATTATAAAAATAACTATAAAATTGATAAATGAAAGTATCCCAAAATAACTATAAAATATTTTTCTCAACTTTGAATAACTTAATCCAACTAACAGATTAATTGTAAAGTCTTTCAACATTAAACGAACACTAACTAATGCATTCCATATAGAAAGACAAGTTATAACTATAAATAAAATAAATGTTGTTATTGCTATAATTTTTAATGAATGTAGATAATATTCATTAAAATAATCATAATTTTCCTGTTGGCTAAAAAAATTAAATTTTAATCCCATATTATCTTTAATAACCTTACTTAAATCTGTTACTTCTTCTTTTGTAGTATTCAGCGTTATAATATCCATAAGACCATTTAATTTAAGATCCATATTTGCATTATTGATAAAAGCCTCATTTACAGGAATAAGAATTGAAAAATTGTAGTATGTCTTGGAGTTTAGAGCATAATAATTAGAATGGTAAGTATTTTGTTTCAAAATCCCCTGAACTTTCAAAGTTACTGGTCGCCCCAAAACAAATTCATCAATTTTTATTGTTGACCCAACAGGATATGTTTTACTTAACCCTTTTCCTATTAAAACAGGGATTTCCCCATCTAATTGGTAATCAAAGTCTAAATCTGTCCCTTGTGAAAGCTCAAATTCATTTAATCTATAATACTGCTCGTTCATATAGCCTAACGATATTTTCATATCATAACTGTTGGGAACAGATACAATAAACCCGTCTGTATAAAACGCATAATTGAAGTTATTATTCAAATAGTCATATACTGCTTGTGTTCCATTTTCACTAATTACTCCCATATCAATATGACTATTTGGATCTAAGTTAGCAGTGTAAACTCCTTCTTGATTTATATATTTCGTTTCTCGATACCCTTGAAAAGTTGATAAAATCGAACGAGTAGCAGTAAAAGTTATATAATTCGCCATACAAAGTAACAAAATCGTACCTATACCAAGTATCGCTTTTCTCAAAAATATTTTTGAAATAATAAACTTAAAAATTTTCATATTTTCGCACCTCCCTTGTACTAATTAGTATGTATATGATAAAAATAAATGTTAAGTAAAAATTGCTAGTTAAATTGAATTTTAAATATACATTTGCTAAAGTTGATAAAAAGCAAACAAATATTAATATCATTAGACAATTCAGTGCATATCGAATTGTGATATTAAATATAGTATCTCCTACAAGCATTTTGCAAAATATTTCTGCTTTTTTTCTGTGCAACATTTGATAATGAAAAACAATCACAACAACTGTAAATATCAGAACGATTATCTCTTGATAATCAGTAAAATTTTTCAAAAATGCCTTTAGAATATAAGAATCCAAATCCATAATCTTTACATAATCGAAAAGCAAATTTAGAAAAAAGCAAAGCATATATGCAGTACATAGTTCTAATACATCTGAAATTCTAAATAAAGACTTTTTCATATTTTACTTTCTCCTTTCTCCAAAAATTATTATACAAAGAATAGTCCGTTGCTACAAGCAATGCTTATTAACATTCAAGATTTTTAACTATAAATTCGTAATTTTTGCTAAAAATAATTTCAATCTTTCTTTCGAGTCAATATAATACCAATAATTGATATAATAAAAATAATTGGTGCTGTCCTAACAAATAACCATTCAAATGACTGAAAAGCAACACCTAAAACAGCATATTCTGGATTACTATAATCCCAATTCAAATAAGGACTATTCAAAAAATATAAAGATATGAAAGTTATAATTGTAATAGCACATAATGAAATAAATAACCAATGAATTATTTTTCTTTTGGCATTATTCCTTTGTAATAGTTGTAAGTTTATTATTTCTAATTTTTCAGAAATTGCTTTTAAATCATCTACTTTTGATTCTGAAATATTTTCCCCTAGCAAAGTGCTTACTGGTGTTTCAAAAACCTCTGATATTGCAACTAACATTTCTGAATCTGGAACTGACAATCCTTTCTCCCATTTAGAAATTGTTTGTCTTACTACATTTAATTTTATAGCAAGTTCTTCTTGTGAAAGTCCTTTTGATTTTCTTATTGATTTAATGTTTTCTTTTAGCATTTTAATTAACTCCTTTCTTTACGAACTATTATATAAAAAATAGTCCGTTGCTACAAGCAATGCTTATTAACATTTAAGATTTATCCCTATAAACTACTGTCTTGTGTTTCAATTATATATATATAGGGCAAGTAATCTTTAATTTAATTACTTGCCCTATTTATTGTAATTTGTATTATACTAAAATTCTAAATACAAAAGCTAATAATAATGCTATTAGTAAATTATAAACACTATTTTTAGGACTTACATATAGCACTAATATTGCTCCTATAAATAAAATTGTATCAATTATACTTTTAAAATAAAAATACCACATACCTATACTAAAAGATAATATAAACATTACTGTCAGTATCAAACTACTAATCATAAGTGATATTTTATTTTTACTTTTTGCATACCAACAAATAAATGCAAGTATAGGTGATATTAATGTTATCGTGTACCAAATCATCATATAACTTTTTGGATTAAAACCACTAACATATATTGTATATAAATGATAACTTACTGTCATTCCTATAAATAATAAGAATACATTTAAACTTGCTCTTAACGGTGTCTTACTAAATACAGAAATTGTAATAGCAATGAATATCCATATTCCCAATTCAGAGAATACATTTCCTAAATCTAAAACGCCTAATATGTGTTGCCACCATACTGTATCATTAATACTTAAATTATCTAGCCATTTAGAAAATATCCCCAATATTATTCCTAATAAAAATATTAAACTTGTATTTATAATCTTCCTACTTAATTTTAGATTCTTATCAGGTATTCTAATTTTTTCTAAAAATTCTTTCATTTTTGCTCCATTCTAAAAATTGTAATTTGTTTATTTAAAATTATAAATTTCCTCTTGTAAATTTGCTAGAAATTTACCTGCGTGAGCTCCATCCATTTGAGTATGATGATATTGAAATGAAATTGTAAGATAATATTTTAAAAATTTCTTTTTATATTTTCCCCATAATATAAATGGGTTATTAAAAATTCCACTATTCATTCCAACTGCTCCATCAAGTTCTGTATCTATAATAGCAGATGTACCAATTACCATACTATCAGTTAAATCTCTATCATTACAAGTTTGAGCTACTTGTTGTGTATATTTTAAATAGTCTGCATTATATTTATCTAAATCATATGTATATAATATATCACACGAACTTACTTCTCCATCTTTATTTTTTACAATAGTATTGACTGCAATCGTATCATATTGAATTAACTTATCTCCTACTGGAAGTATATAAAATTCTTTAATAGTTGAAGCTGATTTTCCAATACAATAATCTAATAACATATTAAATTTTAATTTACTTTTCTTGCTTTTATTAACAAGTGGTGTTACATCTAAAGTTTTAAAAAATGTTACCATAGGATTAGGTGCTTTCATCCATAATTCATAAGCCTTTGCTCTTGTAGTTTGTTCTGGTTTTATTTCTCTCATTTCTTATTCCTCCATAACTTGTAATTTTTTATTCTAATACTAATGCTTTTTTAGGACAAAAGTTTGAGCATTTGCCATATTTTATACATTTACCATAATCTATTTTAGGTGCTTCAAAATCTGTCTGACTTAATGCTCCAACTGGACAAACATTTACAGCTGGGCATTTATGATTTTTAGGACAATTCTCTATTATTATTTTTAATTTTCTATCCATAAATTTAACTCCTTTCAAGATTATAATTTGAACTGCGAATTATATTTGTGTTTTATAAAAATCTCCAAAAGTAGCCATTATATCTAACATTTTACTTAATTCTAACCCCAAGCCTGTCATTCCATATTCAACTTTTGGTGGATTAGTATGATAATCTTTTCTAAAAATAATACCATCACTTTCAAGTTGCCTTAAACTATCTGTTAATACTTTTTGTGATATTCCATTTAATGATTTTAATAATTCATTAAATCTCCAGTTTCTTTTCACTAAATTTCTTATTATCAATAACTTCCATTTATTTCCCACTAAAGATATTGTAGTCGCAACAGGACATTCTGGTAATTCATTTATCTTTCTCATATTCGCACTCCTTACTAATTTATCAATATTATATCACATATTACTAATTTAACAAGCAGTTACATTAAAGTGCGTACTTGTTTTATTGTGTGTACTTTGATATAAATTCATTATACTAATAATTAAAGGAGGAATTTTAAATGTCAAATTTTATGAAAGTAAGTTCAGAAAATGCTCCAAGAGTAGAATTGCATAATAAGTTAGGTTTAACAGGTGCAGAAATTAGCATTAACACTATCCAAGCAGGAGAAGGAGTACCTTTTATTCATTCTCATAAACAAAATGAAGAAATTTATTATGTTATAGATGGATCTGGTAAAGCAGTTATTGACAATGAAGAAATTGATATAGTTACTGGTGATTGGATAAGAATATCTCCAATAGCAGAAAGACAATTTTTTGCTTCTAAAGATAATTCACTTTCTTATGTTTGTATTCAAGTAAAAGAAAATTCACTTGAAAACTTTACTGCAAATGATGCTATTATAAAATAATTGTAAAAATCTCTGAAAATACAATGTTTCAGAGATTTTTATTACTATAAAATTGTAATTTCTCATTATCTATTTTTTATATAATTTAGTATTTTTGTCGTTAATGGCTTAACTATTAAATACATTACATATCCAATAATTCCACCTAGCACATTAGTTATTAAATCTGTTATATCTGCTGACCTAAAACCATCTATTAAAGGTTGTAATATTTCTATACTTAAACTTAATATGAAAGTATAAAAAATAACTTTTAGTAGTTTTGTATTTTTCTTTGCTAATGGCAATATAAATCCAAAAGGAACTGTCATTATAACATTTAACACTACCTGTCTAACAAAATCCCCTCTAGCATTTAATACATCAATAAATGGAACTAAATTCATTGGAGTATATGGGTGATTAAAGATAAATGGCAAAGATGTCAATATAGGCATTAAAGTAAAATATAATACAAATGATAAATATATATACATTATAGTATTTATAAATAATATATCTCGCCCTCTTACTTTCCACTTTTTATAAAATTTTAAGAAATATATTGTTATTAATGCCACAAAATCTATCAATACTTTCATGATACACCTCACTTAAAATCATTTTTAAATTCTTCGTCTATCAATTATACCATCAGTACAATAAATTTCAAATTAAGTTTTTCTTAAAATTATCTACAACTTACTCGTATAATGAACATGTAGTCCATTATACATTTTTTTATTCTTA
>CASDJM010000070.1 GCA_949280815.1 uncultured Clostridia bacterium
CCTTAAAAGACAAGGTGTGTAGACAAATTAATTTTAAAATTAGTTTACACTACCGAAGAACTGCTAGAGGATTAGAAGATGAAGAGTTACAAACGTTAGCAAAAGATATAACAGAAAATGTGGACTTATCTAAATTTAATGTTAGTTTTAAATTATTAGCATTTGGACACCATAGGGGAATATTAGTTTTTTATAGTAATAAAGAAAAATTATCTGGAAATGTATCTAATACAGATCCTGGATTTAGAAAAAATGGAGTATGGGGAACTCCTGTAAAAAATTATGAACCAAAACCCTTACAATGTTTTTCATTAGATGAAAAAGAAGAAAGTAAAATGACTGCAAATATTGTTAATGATTTTATAGAACAATCCAAAGCAATTTTAGCAAACAATGAAGTAAATAGAAAAAGGTGAATTACCAGCTAATTATTTAATTTTTAGAGATGGTGGAGAAAAACCAAAGCAAATGCCAAAATTTCAAGAAAAGTTTGGAATTACTCTTTCTATGTATGGACAATTGCCAGCTGAAAATGCGATAGCAAAGTTAATTGGTGCAAAATTTACTTTTTCCAAGTCTTTAGATTTACAATTAGATAAAGAATTTTTGATAAATGCTGAAAAAATTTTAGTAGCTGATGAAGCAGACGTTAAATTTATTCATATAAAAGGACCAGATGAGCCTGGACATGATAATAAACCAAAGAAAAAGATTGAAGCAATTGAATTTATTGATCAATATTTTTTATCCAATTTAATAAAAGACATAAAAGAAGATGATATTGTAGTTGTAACGTGTGACCATGCTACACCATGTGAACTAAAAATACATTCTACGGATAAAGTTCCAGTCTTAATTTCAGGAGGAGATATTCAAAATGATGGAAGTACAAAATTTGATGAAGAAAATGCTAGTAAAGGAAAATTACCAATCGAAAAAGCAATTGATATTTTTCCCTATATCATAAAGGAGATTTTGAATGATAAAAATAAAAGAAATTAAAGTAAGAAAAATATTAAATTCAGTGGGAAAAAAAGCGATAGAAGTGGAAATGATAACAGATAATAATGTAAGAGCAATTAGTTCATCACCATCAGCAATTATGCCAGGAAAAAGGGAAGTAATAACAATAAAGGAAACAAACAAAAGTAAATTAAATAAGATGATAAATGAAATTTGCAATAGACAGTTAGAAAACCAAGAAGAATTTGATTCTATATTAGACAGCTATATGCAAGAATTAGGTTCTAACATTTGTTTACCATTTTCATTAGCATTTGCTAGAATAATGGCAAAAGTTCAAAATATCACATTAGTAGAATATATAGAAAAGATAGCAAATTATAAGTTTCAAAGGAAATCCCCAATACCACTAATTGCCATGTTTTCTGGTGGAGTTCATAATCAAAAGGAAAATGGTTCTATCCAAAATATAATGATTGCTGTTGATATTCACCCATTTTCAAGAGCAATACAAGCAATTACTGAAATTTATTCTTATATTGAAAATGAATTAAAGAAAAAAGACATTTTAAAGGCATTACGGTTCATCAAGTGGAATGATTGTAGAAGATATGACAATAGATGAAAAGTTTAAAATGGTATCAGATACCATAAAAATATTAAACTATGAAAAAGAGGTAACAATTGCAATTGATGTAGCAGCAGAACACTTTTTTAAAGATGATATTTATATTTATCAAGGAAAAACAATTAAATCGAAAGAGTTAAATGACATATTAAATCAATATATTGAAAAGTATAATATTACCTATATAGAAGATCCATTTGATTTAAATGATGAAATGTATTGGAAAAAAATGCAATCAAAACATAAAAATATCAGTATTGTTGGAGATGATTTATTTGCAACACAAGATAAATATATCAATAGTGAACTGGCAAATGGTATTATAATAAAAATGAATCAAGTTGGAACTTTAACAGGAACAATAAATGCTTTTCGTAAAGCAAAAGAAGAAAATATGACAACTTGTGTTTCGCAAAGAAGTATTGAAACAGAAGATACTTTTATGTGTGATTTAGCAGTAGCATTAAATGCTACCTATATAAAAATTGGAGGACCAAGAAGAGGAGATAGAATTGCAAAGTATAATCGTTTATTAAGGTTAGAGGAACAGGAAAAGGAGATAATATAAAATGGTAGTGGTAACCTCTGGAAAAAATATATGGATATAGATGCCTATGCAGCTTGTATAGCATATGCTAAATTGTTAAATCTAAAAGGAATAAAAGCAAAAGCTATTTCAACAGCAAAATTAAATGAAAGTATAACACCAAGCCTTAAGAAATTAATTCTTAAATTGGATAGATACAAACCAAATGAAGAAGATGAATACATTATTATAGATGTATCAAACAAAGATTATTTTGATACATTTGTGCAAGAACAAAAGATAATTGAAATCATAGATTATCATGTAGGATTTGAAGAATATTGGAAAAATAAATTGAAGGAAAAAGCAAGAATAGAATTTATAGGTGCAGTAGCAACCATGATTGTAGAATTATATGAGAAGGAAGATTTGATGGTACAAATTTCAAAGGATTTAGCGATTTTACTTATGTCTGCAATTTTAGATAATACTTTAAATTTAAAAGCAAAAATAACAACAAAAAGGGATATAGTTGCCTATAAAAAGTTAGAAAAAATAATTAAGGATGAAATCTATCCAGAAAAGTATTTTAAGGAATGTCAATTAGAAATTAGCAATAATTTAAAAAGAGACATAGAAAATGATACAAAGATAGAAAATATAAATGCTATCTTGCCACCAATTTTTGTACAATTAACAATATGGGATAAAGATAACATATTAGAAAACAAACAAATAATATATGAAACATTAAATAATATTGGGACAAAATGGATGCTAAATCTTATTTGCTTAAAAGATGGAAAAAGTTATTTGCTAGCAAAAGATATAGAAGTGCAAGATAATATGGAAAAATTATTCCATGAAAAGTTTCAAAATGAGATAATGAAATTAGATAATGTTTGGCTTAGAAAGGAAATTATAAAATTAGGTTTGAATAATCAATGATAGTAAATATCTGTATAACAGTATCAAAATTAAATATAATAACGGTAATAGATAGAAATACTTGAAAATGAAGAAAGTATTGAAATAGAATAAAAAAAGTAAATAGCCTAGATCTTAATATCTAGGCTAAAACTATTCCGTTGGGCAATCCATTTTCATATCATTAATCTCAATATAATCATTTTTTAAATATTTCTCAATAGTAGATTTATCAATAATAATAGTATGACAATCCTTAATTAAATTTTTCAAATATTTTTCATCTTCTGGAAAGCAAATAAAATATAATTTATCTCGATAACAAGGGTTAATATTAAGAAAATTAGATAAATAGCCAATTTGATTAATATCTAAAAACAACATAATTTTTAAGTAAAGTTCATCATCTACCAAGAAATCCATGTGTCTAAAATTAGTGTATTCAATGTCGTGTCTTTTAGATAAGTCATTAACCATACAAGTTCTAATTTTATCATAATTTCGAATAATTCCTTTATTAAAATTATTGTATTCTATTAGGATAGGTGTTTATCACTAAAGCCAAAACCGTTTTTTATGATACAATATTTTTTCTATATTGTTGGCAAAAATAATAGAATTATAAAACTCTCGTTCTTTCTTTAAATCATAATAAAGAGAAGTAATATATTTATTATCTTTTTCTCCATAGACAGAATAAACAGTGTAGAAATTTTGGTCGAAAGTTAAAAGCCCTAAATATCTTCTTGAATCTTGTGTTGGTGCATTTCTATCTTTTAAATGCCAACTAGGCATAAAATTCATTGTACTACTAAATTTTGTGAATGCTGCAATATCACTAATTACTTTTAATCTTTCTAAATTATTGGAATTTCTACAATGTACTTTAATTTCAGTACCAATTTCATTTAAAAATTCTTTTCCTTTTCTACCTAATGCAATTTCCCTATGCTTTAATCTAGTTAAATACTTTTCCTTTATGAGATGACATATTCTTTTTTCTTGATAGGTCTTTGTACCATAAATATATCTTGTATTATCTAAAGTTATTGTCTTGTATTCAGCCAAAAATTCTAATAACTCGACATCTCTTTCTTGTAAAACTAATCCTTTTTCCATCTTCACCACACCTCTACTCTAGACAAATAAATTTGAAACAAATAATGTTGTAAGTATTGAAATATCAATATTTTACTTGAAAATGACCATAGCAAAAAAATATTGAGAAAAATCTTCAAAATTTTGCTATGGTCAATTGGTTATAGTTGGTGATTGATTATCAATAAATTCTAAAATTTTACTAGCTTCTAAAATAGAACTTCAATATGGGGAGTATCAGAATAAAATCCTTGAACCATATAACAACAATTAAATAAATTGTCATCTCTAATAACTCCACCATGTATTAGCCCATCTTGAATTGGTTTAACAGTTCTATTATCAACATCCCATACTTTTCTTTTTTGAAATATCTTAACAATAACAATTATAAATTTGTCATAAAATAATCTCCCATAAGGTTTTGTTGTTTCTGCAATATTTAAAATTATTTGCTTGTGTGCATAAGATGATCTGTTTTTTAAATTAGGTAATTTTTCAGGTATATACAAAGATAGTATATTATTTTTTAAAGTAGCTTTATAATCGTTATCTATGAAATGAATTTCATTACCTTCAGTAATATCATTTGAGAATCTAACTTGTTCATAAATTTCAAATCTCTGTTTTTCTAAGGTATATAAAAATCTCTCTAGTTTACTATCAGTAGGAGAGAGACAAGCATCAGTTAAAAGGTTGTTTAAAGATTTATTTAAACTTTGTAATGAATGATATAATTCGTTTCTAATTTGCATAAAAATCAGCTCCTTTCTAAGCTAAAATTAAATTTGCTTAAAATAAAAAAGACCTATTTAAGTCTTAAAAATCATTGGCATATAAACTTTCTAAATCTTCAACAGAGTATATCCTTCTATTGTCATGAAATCTATTTTTATAGTTATTATATTTATTATTATTTATATACTTGTTGTTTTCGCCAATGGTATTAGTATCTTTTCGACTAAAACTGTGGTTATTATTGTCTAGCTGATTAGTCGATTTTGAATAAGTAGGGTTGTCATATTTGACAAGTGGTATTATTTTTCTATTTATAATTTGTCTAGTTGTATCTTGAAAATTTGTTATTACTTGAAGATATTTCTTTTTGGATAAACTGCTTATTAATTTTGATACTCTTGTATCAGATAAATTTACAATATTTGCTATATATTTATTTGTGATGGTACAAAATCCATCATTCTTACTAAAAAATAAGATTAGAGAATAGATATGTTTTTCTTTATCGCTTAAATGCTCATTTGTTAGAATTTCATAAGGTATCCATAGACCTTTTAAATTATTTTCTTGCATAATTTCACCTTCTTTCGTAAAAAATAAAAGATATTATAAGTTAATCTTACAATATCTTTAAAAAGTTATTTTAATTTATATTTTCTATTTCTATTAGCACCTTCGGATTGTAATAATCCAGTATCAACTAAATTTTTCAATATTTCTCTAGTTCTTGAAGTTTCAAGACCTAATAAAGATTTAGCTATTGTTGTAGTGATGTATTCATGTTCTTGTAAATAGCTAATTATTTTATCGCCGGTTTTATCGCCGGTTATCGCCGGTTAAAATATTTTTAAAACCTTCATGTATTAAAATTGTAGTAATAAAATAAGTTCTGTCATCATCTGTTTCAAAAATAGGGGCAGGAGAACCATTATTTTCTAAAGCTCTTTTGATTTTTGGAATCCCAGTATTTCTACCTTCTGTTAATTTTAATTCTTTTAGGAAATCTCCAATTCGACGATTACGATATTTCTTACCACGAATATTATTATTTTGCATTGCAGTAGCCGAAATAGAACGCTCTAAACCAGGATAACTACTAATTTCAATTCTATCTTTTAAGATTCTTACTTCAACAGGTTCTCTAACATCATATCCGACGATGATACATGGCATTTACCAAAGCTTCTTCTATAGCAGGATATGGATAATTAAAATAACGAATAGCTTCAGCTTGATAAGGTACTTTTATAATTCTTTCTTCAATTAAATAATTTTGCAAAAATCTTAAAGCACTTTTTATCATATAATCTAGAGGACCTTTATAGATGTTTTCTGTCATGTTATCGCCTTCTAATCCACCTCTTAAATCTACTATTTCAATTTGAGAATAAGGGAAAAAGTCTTGTGGCATATCATTGAAGAACAGAAGACCTACATTAACAGGCTTCAAATATTCAGGTGCACCTTCAATAATTCTCATACTTTGACATAATTCTACAAAATCCATATTCTTAGATTCTTCATATAATTTACTTTTAATTTCATATAAATAATTTTGAATAAGTGGTAATTTTAAGTCCTCAATTTGTGCTTTATGATTAATTCTATCATCAAAAGGTACTTGATTAGATAGAGAATATAATTCTTTTTCTAGTTCAGCAGTAGCTTTAATTGTACTGGACATTTTACGAATATAATAAGAGTAACCTTTCGAGAAATCTTTATCTAATGTTGTAGGACATTTATAAGGTCTCGTGCTACCTCCAGGACACCATATAATCAATATATGTTTATTTTGATATACAACTGGCTCAACAATAGGTACATACTCAGGTTGGATTAATTTACATTTATTTAATAATTCTTTTTGAATTTTATCAATTTCTTCTACTTTAAGACCTATAATTGGTAATTTTGGTTTTCCGTTATTTTCTTCTATACCAATTAAAATATAACCACCACCCCAATTGTCTATATCGTTTGCAAAAGCACAAATAGAGTGTAAGATAGGCTCTGGATTCCAGTTGTTTTTATATTCTAATCTTGCAGATTCTACAATATTTCCTTTTAATAATGTTTCTATATTTGTGGGAATTGCCATAAAATTTCCTCCAATTTATTTTTTTCTTATTATATCACAAAGAATAGATTTTAATAATAGAAAGTAATTTTTATCTAAATATTTCTAAGAAATGTTTAAATATATTCTTACTATAGTATTGGCTAAACAACTTATTGGTAAAGCAAAAATAAATGTACATAGTGGAAACCAATAAATAATATGCTTATATTCAATATCTATTTTTTTACTAAATTTAACATAGATAGCAATACAAGATATAAATATAAAATGATAGATACCAGCTTTAATTGATGAAGCTATAATATCAAAGAAATCGTAATAACCTTCTATTACTTTTTTAGTGTCTCTATCAAATAGAATAATTCCAATGATTAGTTCAAAAATAAGAAGAGATAAAAAATACAAAACAATAATAAGAATTTTATTTTTATCTTTTTTTAACACTATTTATACCTCCCAATTTTCAAGTTTAAATCACAACATTTTTATAAAGTTTCCAAACATAGCGGCTAATAACCCCATAGGTAACGAGAATATAAAAGTAATCAGTGGAAACCAATAAATGATGTGTTTATATTCAATATCTATTTTTTTACTAAACTTAACATATATAGCTATACAAGATATAAATATAAAATGGTAAAATCCTGCTTTTGCATAGGGAGCAAATAGGGCAAAAACACTATCTCCATTTGATACACATTCTTGTGCATTTTTTTCAAAATTACAATCTCCAATAATAAATTCAAATAAGAATAATGATATAAGGTAAAATAGTATTATTAAAATCTTATTTTTAGTTTGTTTTGACATTATATTTATACCTCCCAATTTTCTATTTTAAAATTAATTGTAATTTCGTATTCATTAACTACATTACAAGAAGCACTTATCATTGCTAAGTTATTGCCAACAGAGCCAAATAATCCTTTCCAAAAATCATCATTATTCATGTATTTTCAATTTCTTGCAAATCAGTAAAATCATAAGTATCAGATAATGTTATATCGAGATTCCACTTACCATTATCTTGTTTATTTCCCAAAACACTTATACAACTATTATGTAATGAGAAAAATAAATCTCCGTTTTCAAAAGCTAAAGATTCATTATCTGCATTGAAATTCTCATTATTACCATATTTTCTTATAATTTCATTTAATTTAGTTTTAAAATAATTATCAGCTATAATGTCTTGTATGATTTTACCTTCCATAATAGTTATATCATTAGGATTTTCTTGTAAGGAATGATCTAAAAATTCAGAAGAAATATAATAATTTTTTATTTTTAATCCTAAAACTCCGCATTTTAATATATAATGTTGTAACTTTTGAGTCATATCTGATAAATATGGTTTATTATTATAATATCTACTGAATGCAAACCTAACAATATCAAAAGAAAAATTTTGTAGTACATCATATTCACCATTCATGATTTTTTGAAAAGTATCTTCATTTTCTTTATATTTCTTGTTAATTTCAGAGGCTTGTTTTAAGGTGATAACATCACAGCTATGTAGATTCATAATAGTTGTAGTGCGATTTATAGTATCAATATCACTTTGTAATAAATTTCTATAATTATTGTAACAATCAAGAGGTACTTCATTTAATAAATTCAAGGTTAAATATCTGTCTGTTAATAATTGTCTTTGAGCAATAGGTAAAGTTTTTTTATTACATAACTTTAGAATTTTTCTATTTAGTAGACTTTCTCCTTTTAAATTTTTGATATTATGAACATTGACAGAATGACACATTTTCTTTAAGCAACCTAAACCATAAGTATATCTTGTATTACTAATTTTTCTTCCACATAAAGTGCATCTTTTCATAGGATAATACCTCCGAACAAATTTTTATTACAATCATTATACCATAAATTTCCAAAAAGTATAGTGATATGACAAAATTTATTCAATTTTTTATTAGCTAAAGGTAAAGCAAATGTTATACTTCTATATTTAATATTTTCTAACAATTTTTGTTCAATTTTCTAACACTTTAAAATTTTTTATAAAAATACAAAAAAACTTAAAAGACTCAATATGGTAAGTGCTAATTCCAATAATACTTAGAACCATAATAATTTCACAGATTTCATATAAGGTTAAAAAACAATAAAGATTAATAAGTAACACATCTAACACAGTTCTTAGGAACCAGTGTCAACGACGTGGGGGTTCGAGTCCCTTCATCCGCACCAAGACGAGTTTTTGTCGAACTCTCTATAATACTTGATACGACTTGATTTC
>CASDJM010000071.1 GCA_949280815.1 uncultured Clostridia bacterium
TCTTCCTCCTGAAATTACTTTTTCTAAATTGAATTTAAGTTTTCAATTGACCAAAGATAAAATCCATTTTTTTACAACAGAAAAAAGAACGATAATTTATACCGTTCTTTTTTCTTATTCATTTAAACAAATCATCAATAATCCAACTGCATCTTTAAAACCTGCTTTATAATATTTTAATCATAATATGCGTTCTTCTTATTAGATAATTCTAAATATTCATAAAATAAATCTAAAATTATTCTCGCCTGATTTTGATTTTTATTGATGATTTCCTTTAATTCACTTTCTTTTTGTTTTAATCTACTATTTGTTTCTTTGAGTTCTTCTTTATCTTTTAATGTTATAGTAGCAATTTCTTCATCTCTTGCTTCAAATAAAGTATTTAATATATTCAAATGTTCTTCCATTTTTTGATATAACATTATTCTCACCCCCTACTTGGTGTGAGTCTATGTCAAAAAATCTCACTTACGCATATATTACAAATAGACTTTCTGTAATACTACGAATGAACTTTATAGCATCGGCTCATCACACCTATCACTTTTTTAATGAGTTTATGGCTTCTCTCATATTAAAAAAGCACTTATAAAATTTCAATTTTACAAATGCTTTTTCCTTATTTAATTAACTTATTTCTAATCAAATTTCTCCTAAGAGAAATTTGCAGGATCAGAGCGACGTCGCCATTATCGAAAACTGCCTAAAAGCGTGGCTTTTAGCTGGGTGCTATTTTTTATACGAGTGGTCAATTAGACGTCTTACTTTTTTATTTATTACTATAGTATTTTAGTTAATTACCTTTTTATTCGCACTACAATTGTTTTTGTGGCACTTATTTCTTTATTTAGAAAATGTATCCAAGAAAAAAGAATACCAATTTTAATTTGATACTCTTTTAATATTCAAAGTGCGACATTACTGCGACATTACTGCGACATTACTGCGACATTACTGCGACACTTTATTTAATTCTATATATTTTTTTAGGATCTTTATTGGATGTTCCTACCCATTCAATTAATCCTTCGTTCTCAAGTTTTTTCAATATTCTTTGAGCTGTTTTTCTATCTCTTTCAATATATTCTGCTATTTGATGTGTCATAACATCACCTTTATCAAATATAAATTGAATTGTTTTTTGTTCTATTATATTTAGATTCTTCCATTTTTGATTAATATTATTATCTTTTAATAATAATTCATTTTTTCTTTTACTTCTCATAACAATATTATTTTTCAAGACAAGTTTTAATGAACTTCCTTTGTCTTCAATATAGATTGGTTCTTCTAAGAACAAATCACTCATTTCTCTATAAATTCTTGAAACACCCTCATTTAGTTCTCTTACTACTCCTAACTCTGTTAATGTTCTTGATATGATAGGATTACGTGCATAACGTTTTTCTTTTATGTTATTTATTGTAACGATTCCTGGCAAATCCCCTGGGCTTAAAATTTCCATTCTATCATCATAAATAAAAATTTTTGTATGTTCACCACTAATTGCATAGTTACGATGAGTTATTGCATTTGTAATACCGTTCTTCCCATGCAAATTTAGGATATTCTGGAACGGTAACAAATTCTCCTGCTGTTCCTAGATGAGTAAACTCTCTAAGTTGAGTGTCTACAAAGCTTTGCGTTTCTTTAATTTGTTTATATAATGGCATTGCAAATGTTTTATCTTTTACTATATTTAGGTCTGCACCTGTTTGCATCTCCTTTCCCTCAAACTTTATAACTCTAATTCTTGCCGTTGGAAAAAATAAAGAAGGATCTTTTGCAAAAAGTAATGTTCCTGCATTTGTAAGGAATTCTTTATTTGATACATCATCTTTTATTAAAAATCTTCTAGCACGTAAAACATCTAACAGTTCTTTTTCGTTTGCACCTATCGCTTTTTTATATATTTCAACCATATCTAAATCAATATCTTTTATGCTAGTTCGAATGTTTAATTGCTCTTCAAAAGATATTTCGTGTCTATCTAATTCAATTATTTTTACTTGTTCTGATGATAGTTTATTTGTTGAATCTCCTTGTCTCAAATATACTTCATCTTTTACATTTCTTATTAAGGTATTAACACTTGGGCTAATATGTATTAATAATATTTTATCTTTATTTCCTTTATCATTTATTACTTCTAATGTTTCATTCTCAAACTTTGGTACAGTTTTTAAATAATCTCCCGAAGTTATCTTCAAGAATTTATTATACTTGTCTTTACACTCTTCGAATCCCTCTATTTTTCCATTATCTGCAATCCCTATTACTAATGTTCCTCCACTTGCATTTGCAAATCCAGCTATATGGTTAGCTAATTCTTTGACATCTTTTTTGGCACTTTTTCTATCAAAAAATTGATTTTCTTTCTCCTTACACATATATTCTATCGTTAATATAGAATTAATTTTTGAACCTTGCATAGATTCCTCCTTATTTATTTTTTTTGTCTATTTTCTGTTTGCCTTTTCCAATTAAAATAGCTATTAATAATATTACGCTTAAAATTACTATTCCTATAATCTCATTATTTAAATTATCTTTCGTTTCATTGTTATTAATAACATTTATATTACTTTCTACAGTATCACTCCATATTCCTACTTTTTCTTCTTTTGCTTCTTCTTGTTTCTCTTGTAATAGCCAAGCATATGTATAATTATCTTGTAACATGTATGTTTGAGCTAGTCCTTCTCTTATTAATTCTTCTTGAAGTAAACTATCATCTACCCAAATCCATGCTAAATGTCTTCCATATTTGTCTGTTTTTGATGAATTAGAATCATACTCCAATTCTATTTTATTTGCATTTTGTAATTTTTCTTTTGTATAATTACTTGCTTCTTTTCCATATGGTTGCTCTCCTAAACTAGGATGCACAGTTTCTGGTGTATCTATTCCTAAAAATCTTACTGTAATTATTTCTTCATCTAATTTAAATTTTGCAGTGTCTCCATCTACACTTTCACTATATTTGACTTCTATTCTTTCATTACTTAAATTACTCGTATTGTTTATTATGTTAAAATTTTCATCATAATAAACTGCTGTCTTTACAATTTCCCATTTCTGTTTTTCTTCGTTCCATTGAACTTGATGATAATGTCTAACTCCATCTTTATTATGATATCCATAATATTTTCCGTTATATTGAGTAATTTCTAAAAAGTTTTTATCTTTCCATCCTGTTATATTTCCACCATGTGCTATTACTTCTATATTATTTAGCATCATTATTAACATTAATAGGATTATTAGCATTCTAATTATTTTTTTCATCAAAACACCTACTTTATTTTTTATAGTATATCATATTATGATTAAAAATTGTAAATCTTTGTAAAACTTTTGTGAATTTATTGACTTTTTATGTTTTACATTCTAAAATAAACTTACTTTATTTCTTTTAATTTTTATTTCAAGTCAAAGGAGGTGTATGTGTATGCCTGATAATTTACTTAGTTTTGCCAATGATTCTTTAACTAAATTAGATCATTGTATTCATGACAAAATCGAAGGTTCTTTGATAGATAATTTTATTCACGAATTACAAAATCATCTTACTAAACTTCAATCTTCATCTTTACTTTCTTCCATGTCTCAAGGTACCATTTTGACATTTGCAAAATATGATAGAAATTTTGCTGTATGTTTTGATTATAATGATAAAAAAATTTATTACATGCCACAAGAAAATATTGTTGGTTCCAAACCTGAACCTGGCGAAGTTTTAAAATGGCATTCGCCTGGTAAATTCTATGTCGACTATACTGGTATTCCTGCTGAAGAAAATAAAATTGATGGTTATTTGCAAGAATGCAGTATTGCCAAATAATTAATATTTATTTCTCGGTTTTATCATTCAATTATATTTCATTCTTTCTTTTTTCAATCTATGTATTTTTAGGCGATTGCTTTTTTCTAATGATTACAATCTCCCTTCGGTCGATTGCATAAGTCATTTGTAATCGGCAAAGCCTCAACAACTGACTTAAATATTTTTTTGACTCCCAGTGATGTAATTGTAAATTTAAGTATTACATCTGCTTTTTTGTTTATTTCCTTAAATATGTCTATATCTCTAATTATTAAATTACTTTTTGTTTCTATTGATACTCCAAAATTATAGTATGAAATCAGTTCTAATGATTGTCTTGTTATTTCATATTGTTTTTCAAAAGGATTATAAGTATCTGACATTGCACCTATTCCTATTACACCTTTTTTTCTTTTTGATTTTAGTTCTCGATTTAATATTTCTATTTCATCCTTTTTTGCTCTTACTCTGTCAAAATCTTCTACTTGATAACAATTACTTCTACTATCACAGTAAATACATTTATGACAGCAACCTTTGTATATATTCATATTATAATCAATTCCAAACCATTCTTCTCCATGTGTTGCTCTTTGAAGTATTGTCTTTGCTTCTATAAATTCCATAATTATTCCTTTTTTCTTATTGGGTGTCTTATGACTGTCTTTAATTTACTTGTATCACATTTTCTTGGATCACTCAAATATATTTCATGATGAAATCTGTTTTTTGTAATATCTAGTTCGTATCCATTTTGTATCATATATTCGTGCATTAAATTTATTGTAGATGGTTCATCATCATAACTTCCAATGTGCATACATTGAACACAGATTCCTTCATCATAACTTAAAAATTCCACTTTTGAAAAGTCTGTTTTTTTCTTGTTTGTTGCTTCCTTTATAGCCCAGTTAAAATCTTCTTTTGTTACAAAGTCTGGTAATCTAATAATAGATATAAAGTTCATTTGATCTTTATTATTATGGTCAATACTATCTTTCATTCCATCTTGCCACCAAAATCCTTCAAGTGGTGGAACTACATATTCAAAATAACCATCTATTTTATGTGTTCCTTTATAGCTCATTTTTATAGTAAAAGCAATCGCATATAAAAGTCCTATTGTCTGTTTATACTCTCCATTTTCATCATTAGGATTTCCTTTGCCTCTAACTGCAATATAATTCATTCTAGGAATTTTTATAATGCTAGGCTTATTCTTTGGCATATAAAATTCCTTATATTCTTTTTTATAATCAAAAGCCATTTTATATTTTCCTTTCTACTTATCTAGTGCAATATAAATATGAATTTCTTGTTTTAGCATATCTTCAGAATTGTTTTGATATTCTTCAAAATCACAAGTATATTCTCTTTTTAAATCCATGTTCCATATTTCTTGCCAAGCCTGTCCTACTGAATTTTGCACATCTCCTGTTATAACAAACTTAGCATATTTTCCTTTTGGAATAATAATACTTTTTATTTCTTCACCTATTTGTACTTCTTTACTTACTTCTGCCCCTGCAATAAATGTATAAGGTTTTGTATAATCACCCTCATATTCTGTATATAATCCTATTGTTTTACCATTTACCTTATTTGGAATCTTCTCATAAATTCCATTTGCAAATAATTTTTGCCAAGTTGTTCCTATATCTTGCATAGCCTTTCCATCTTGATTCGTTGTTTTTATTCTAATTCCTGTAATAACCTTTTCTTCTAATTCTACAATTTCATATTTCATAATATATCTACCTCCTAATTAGAAGTATATATCATATAACTTGACAACTGTGTGTCATATTATAAATAATTTTTTAAAGTTTTTTGTAGTTTATCTTTTATTATATTTTTTGCATAACCAGGACTTAAAACTTTTGCATGCTCTCCAAAAGATAAAATATAGCCATATACCCATTCATTCTCTGGATATTTCACTTTTATCATAAAGTTTCCATCTTGTTTTTTCGTTATTTCCTTACTTTCAAATTCATCATATACTCTATAAGTCATAGCTTTATTTATTTCTAGTTCGAGTTCTATTGTTTTGAAGTTATATTGTTCATTTTCTTCTTTGGGTAATTCTCTTTCAAAATGTTCTTGTAACATTTTAACTTCTTTTATTCTAGCAATCTTGAATATTCTGTAATCTTCTTTATTTCTACAATAACTTATTAAATACCACGATTTATCTTTAAACCATATCTGTAATGGTTCAACGATTCTTTTACTTTCTTCTCCATTAGAATTATAATAAGTAAATTGTACTAGCTGCTTATTTAGAATGGCAGATTTAATAATGTCAAATCGTTCTTCTTGTATATTACCCCAATTAGAGAAATCAATCTTGATCCAATCATTTATTTTTTTATTAAATAATATACTTAATTTTTCCAAAATATCTTTTTCATCTTGTCCTTTTACTTTTTTCATTCCTTGTAAGGCAAATAAAATTTGATTTTGCTCTTCTTCAGAAAGAATAGTTTTATTTAGTACATACTCATCTAAAAGTCCTATTCCTCCATCTTTTCCTTTACTTGCATAAATTGGTATGTTTGCTGTGCTTAATGTTTCAATATCTCTATATATTGTTCTTGTAGATACCTCAAACCTGTCAGCTAATTCTTTAGCTGTAGTTTTTTTCTTCTGCAATAATATATATACTATTTCAAATAATCTATTATTTACTTGCATATTTTCCTCCTGTCAATATTATAGCATATAAATATGACATCTGTCTGTCATATTTCAAAAAAGAAGATACTAATTTCTTAATATCTTCCTATACTTTTTTCTTAATTTATTTATGCTATATCCATATAATCATTATTAGCAAAACTATACCCATTACAATAAATGAATATCCCATAATCTTACTCATTTTTCTAAATGACTTCTCACTTTTAGGCATTGGATGAAATGTTGTCTTGCTCATCTCATAGCTCATTTTAGGAATATAATTTCCTATAATCATAAGTAGTATTCCTAATATTAAACATATACTTTTTCCAACATATACTGTGCTTCCTAGTGGTACTTCTACCATAATAACATAAAATAACACTGATACAACAGGAATAAACCATTCCATTATTTTTAATATTTTAGGTTTTTCCTCATTTTTTAATTTATTTAATTTTGTATTAATAGCAATTAAGCATATTGCTTGAACAATAGCCATAATTAGTGGTAACCCAAATAATGCAAAATTTTTATGTGCATAATTATCTATTACATCATTTGTTGTAAAATGAATTGGCATTTGCTCTGGTAGTTTATTGTAAAGTATGCTACCTAGAATCATTGGTAATAAACATATAATTACACTTAAAATTAGTGTTTTTCTATTTTTCTTTTCCATTCTTATTTCCTCCCAACTTATAAATCCATACTAAAACATCTTCAAATACAGAACTATTCAACTCATAAAATATAAAGTTCTTTTGTTTCGTTTCAGTTATTAGATTTGCTTTTTTTAAGTTCGATAAATGATAGGATACTGTTGCTCCTGTTAAATTGAAACTACTTGATATTTCTCCTGCTGTCTTTCTTCCATCTTTTAATAATTCAAGTATCTCTCTTCTTACAGGATCACTAATTGCTTTTAATGTTTCTGACATTCCCAATTTAATCACCTCTACTTTAGTATTTCGATATATATCTAAATAGATTATACTATTTTATTTTTTTGATGTCAACAACTATTTAGATTTTTTTCTAAATAGTTATATAAAATTTAGATTAGTTATGTTTCAAACTAATCCATAAAATAAATAATTTTTTGAGATGATTATAACATAAAAAATGAATACTTAGCAAACAACTAATTATCCATTTTTTATTATGTCCTTATTTTTTTTCAATTAACAAATCTTTTGTTGCTCTACTATTTGTATTGTACTCAATATCAATAGCCCCACCTATCGTATCTAGTGATTTTATTTTGTTTAAATCACTTTCATTATTACTTGTTACAGTAACTTTTATATCATTATTATCTTCCATTATTGCAGATGTTGTTACAAAAGTAAATTCCTTATCTATCATTTTTTGGCTTATCTTACTTTGCAATTCTGTTAAGTAATTATATGAATATTTTGCTGTTTTAAATATAGTTTTGCCTTCTGTTATACCTAACAAACTGCATATTTCTTTCCTGTTTGCTTCATTATCTTCACAAAGTAAAATTATATTGTTTCCATCATTATTTACATACTTTCCTGCATAATAATCTGGATAATCTGTACTTTTAATGTCATTTGATTGTTCTTTTACGTTTGTATCTTTATCTTCTACTGTTAAATTTTTATTATTTTCAGTAAGTATTGATTGTAATAATTCTAATAATTCATTTTCTGTTATATCTGTTGTTTCTATATCATAATTAACATTGTTAAATTCAAAAGTAGCCATATATTTGTTATTATATTGTGCTATTTCTAATTCAGTATTTCCTATTTGTGATTTTTTACCTTTAAATTCAAAAAAGTAATCTCTCAAAGGTTCTTCTTCTTTGCAAAGAGCTATAATTATTTCTCCATCATTATCTTTTCTATATTCAAATACATAATCATGTTTACGATATTCATTAGATAAGTTATTGTCTTTATATCCTCTTGTAAAAATTGTATAGAAGTTACAATACATAAATTTTTCTGGAATCTTATTTGTAAAATCTTCATAACTAATTCCATTTGTTACTTTAAATTCTTCTAAAATTTTTTTCCAAATTTCTTGTGGCATTTTTTGATTATAATTATCAATTTTTACATCCATATCTGAACTTGTTAAACTTGATACTCTGTATATATTTAATTCTGTTTTTAATGATTCTTTATTATTTTTAATATCTTGTAAATCTGAAATTCCATAATGAGTATCATTTTGTACTTGATTATTATTAAACCTATTTGTTCCTAAAATAATTCCAAATCCAAAAATAAATACTGCTACACTCGAAGTTATTGCATAAATTATTTTTTTACTTTTTTTATTTTTCATAACAAACTCCTCTCCGATAGTTTAATACAGCTATTTTCTCTTTTACATTTTTTCGTACTTTTTCTTTTAAATCATTATTTTCCATAGCTATAACCTCCATCTTCTAAATGGTAGTGTAAACTAATTTTAAAATTAATTTGTCTACACACCTTGTCTTTTAA
>CASDJM010000072.1 GCA_949280815.1 uncultured Clostridia bacterium
ACATTTAAAATACTTTTTTGTACATTTAAAATACTTTTTTGTACATTTAAAATACCTCATTTGTTAAAATACCGTGTTTTAGTTTTTTATATATGTTAAGGTTTATATAGAGGTGATTACAATGGCTGATTTAAGAAATAAGAAGATGGATATGGCTTTAAAAGAATTGTTGGATAGACAGGATTATTTAGTAACCCAAGCCAATGAGTTAGCTAGATCATTCGGAAATTTAAGAACATTTGAACATAAGATATTAGACTATTGTTTCAGTTTTGTAGAAAAAGAAGATGTAAATACAAAAATTTACGAATTGAGTTTTAGCGATATAATTCATCATTTAGGACTCACTGTTTCAGGTCAAAACTATTCTAGAGTGGCTAAAGCATTTAAACGATTAAACGAAAATACTGCTTTGTATATACGGATATTTGAAGATGGAACGGAAGGTATATTAATGTCGTCATTATTTGAATATATAAAAATTATGAAAAATGGCAAGGTTAAATTTAGATTTAATTCTGAAATTGCTCCCTATGTATTCCACTTGAAGGAAAGGTTTTATTCTTTTAGACTATCAGAACTTGGACAAGTACGTTCAAAATATGCAATAACTCTATTGAAACTTTGGAATGCAAATGCATTCGGAAAATGGAGAGACTATAGTGATCCAGATAGTTTGCCCCCAAGCGTAACAATCCAGGGTAGTCTTGAAGACTGGCAATCTTGGTTTTTGGGATCGGATGAAAATGGAAAACTAAAAAGATGGCCAGCCGGACGTTTTAAACAAAAAGTTCTTGATGTGGCAGTAAAGGAGATAGCAGAATTGTATCCTAAAACCATAATAACAATAACCACCATGAAGAAAGGTCGACGTGTGTCAGGATATGAAGTTGATATCCATACGGTACAAACAAATTTATCGATGAATACGATACGTATTGATGGAAAAATAGCAAAAAATAAGGGTTAACATTTCTTACTTTACTGAATAAATTTTCTGTGATACATTTATTGAAATTTAAGTTATTTTAAGAGAGTTTAATTATGTTTAATTTTTACAAAAATTATGTGTCGCAAGTAGATGAAAGTGATTGCGGAGTCGCCTCACTAGCAATGATTTTAAAAGAGTACGGTTCAGACGTTTCAATTGCTTATTTGAGGAATATTGCAAAAACCACACAAGATGGAACTACGGCTTTAGGTATTGTGAAGACTGCGCAACAATTGGGATTTGAAACGAAAGCTATAAAAGCAGATATTCGATTATTTGATCTTGAAGATATTCGCTATCCATTTATTGTTCATGTTATTAAAAACAAAGAATTACTTCACTATTACGTAGTGTTGGCATCTAATAAGAATAGCATAACAATTGCAGATCCGGATCCCAAAGTAAAGATAACTAAAATTTCAAAAAAAAGATTTATTTCAGAATGGACAGGTGTTTCAATATTTATTACTCCATCAATTGAATATGCTCCAGTTAAAGAGAGTAGAAAAAGCTTTTTAACACTATTCAGAAGTGTATTTAAAAATAAAATACTGATAACAAATATAGTATTAGCAGCTGCCTTAATGAATATTATAAGTATATTAGGTTCATATTTTCTGCAAGGGATAATAGATACGTATATACCTAATGGAACAAAAAATACACTTGCAATTATAGCTGTTGGTTTAATGGTGTTTTATATGTTTAATTCTATATTTATGTACTCGAAAGATTTTCTACTATCGGTACTAGGTCAGAGATTATCCATAGATATAATATTGGGATACGTTAAACATATTTTTGAACTTCCTATGGAGTTCTTTGCTACCAGAAAAACAGGAGAAGTAGTATCTAGATTCAATGATGCTAGTAAAATTATTGATGCTCTAGCAAGTACTGTATTATCAATGTTTTTAGATGTCGGAAGTGTAGTAGTTGTAGGAATTGTTTTGTCTATTCAGAGTCCAACTCTATTCTTTGTTACTTTAGCAGCATTGCCAATATATATTTGCATAATACTTTTATTTTCTAGATATTTTGAAAGGTTAAACACTAAAAGCATGGAGAGTAATGCTATTGTTAGTTCATCAATTATTGAAGATATTAGAGGGATTGAAACTATTAAGTCCTTAAATGGTGAAAAACAGCGATATCAACGTATAGATTCTCAATTCGTTGATTTTCTAAAAAAAAATATGGAATACTCAAAGAAAGATATTCTTCAACAATCAATAAAAACATTCGTTCAATTATCTTTAAGTCTGATAATTCTTTGGATAGGGTCTAATTTAGTAATCTCTAACAAACTATCTCTAGGACAACTGATAACGTATAATGCTTTGCTAGTTTATTTTACAAATCCTCTACAAAACATTATAAATCTTCAGCCTAAATTACAAACAGCTAGAGTAGCTAATAATCGATTGAATGAAGTTTACCTTGTTAAAAGTGAGTATGAGGACACTAACAATTATATTACTAGTCCTTCGCAAATTAAGGGTGATATAAAGTTTATTGATGTTTCATATAGATATGGTTTTGGACAAGAAATATTAAAAAATATCAATTTAACAATTTCTAAAAATAACAAAGTTACCATAGTTGGTTTAAGCGGGTCTGGAAAATCAACATTGGTAAAACTACTAGTTAATTTTTTTAGACCTACTGGCGGAACGATAACTCTCAATGATATAGACCTTAAGAATATTTCAAAATCAAAATTAAGAAGTTTTGTTAGCTATATTCCTCAAACTCCTTATATTTTTTCAGGTACAATTTTAGAAAATTTAAAACTTGGAAATAGAGAAAATGTTTCCATGGAAGATATTTATAAAGCTTGTGAAGTAGCTATGATTAAAGAAGATATTGAAAAAATGCCACTGCAATATACATCTTTAATGGATGAGGAAGGTAGCATTTTATCAGGCGGTCAAAAACAGAGAATAACAATTGCTAGAGCTCTGTTATCGCCAGCAAAAGTACTTATTTTTGATGAATCAACTAGCGGCTTGGATACGTTAACAGAAAAAAAGCTTATTGACAATTTATTATCCTTGTCAGACAGAACCATAATATTTATTGCACACAGACTTTCCATAGCGAAAAAACAGATAATATTATTGTACTAGATAGCGGAAGAATAGTAGAGCAAGGCACTCATTCAGAATTGATAAATAAAAAGGGATTTTACTATAACTTAGTTAATAATTAAAGGAGGACTTTATGGAGAGAGATTTTTTTGAAAGTAGCGAATTTTATTCAAAAAGATACAAAAACTTTTCAACTATAATAATAATTCCCATATCCTTAATTGTGTTTTTTAGTGTTCTTTTCTCTATTTTTTGTAAAAAAGATATTGCTATTCAGGGAACTGGAACTATAGAAACTTTAGCCCCTGTAAAAGTTATTCAGTCACAACTAAATTATCCAATTATAAAGAACAATTTAAAGGAAGGAGTAAAAGTATCCAAAGGAGATATATTATTGGTGTATAAAGACGAAAATCGTAACGCAGAAAACAGTATATCCCAAAAAATCAACGCTCTTCATCAGCAACTATCTGATATAAATACATTAAAAAGTGGGATTATCAATAATACCGATACTTTTAACTATGATGATGAATTCGGTTATCATAATGATTTAAAAGCATATCTTAAACAAAGAGATATTTATGATCTTGAACGTGATATGTTACAACATAACAATTCAGATCAAAATAAAGTTTCAGAAAAAGATAATTTATCTATTAATCAAGATAAATTATTAATCATGCAAGAGGAGAAAATATCTGAACTTAATAAAAAAGAGTTCCAATTAAAACAAAATATCCTAGACTTAGAATTGGACCTAAAAAACTCTAAACCAAGCAAACTAAAAGTAGTTGCACCAATATCAGGGACGATACATGTAAACCAGGAATATAAAGACATGGATATTATAGAAAAAGGATCAACAGTAGCTGAAATATACCCTGATATAAATAATTCAAAAATAAAATTAATATCATATGTTCCAGCCAGAGATATTTCATCAATAAAAAAAGGACAAATCCTTAAGTTTAATGTTAGAGAAAACACTCCAAAGATTTTTAGCTTAGAAGGGAGAATTACTAATATTAGCATTTCTCCCACAAAAAACAAAAGTGGCGACTTTTATGAAGTATCTGCTGATTCGAAGATTCCTTCAAATCAGATATCTAATATCAAATATGGAATGAGTGGTTCTACTTCAATTATTACGGGGAAAATTACTTTTTTCGAGTATTATAAAAATAAACTTTTAAATATTGGCAATAACTAGCATAGGGGGATTGTTCTAATGCTAACTACTATTATTCTTGAAAAGAATTACGATTATAGACGAGAATTACAAAATATAATTCAAAATAGAATAACAATAAATGATACTTCAGATGAATATGATATGGAAATATCTCTGTCTACAGATAATATATTAGACGTTAAAAATTATATAGAGAGTCATCTTGAAAAATCCTACTTACTTTTTGTTGATTTAGATACTGTTTCTCAAGACATAAAAATTTGGAAAAAAATTAAGGATACGGTTGCTTTTGCTGAGATTGTTTATTTATCTGATTCTGATCATATGATTCAAAAAATAATAGATATCCATGCCGAACCATTAGATATAGTGAAGAGAGACTTAAACAACGATACTGTTGTTCAAAGAATTCGGGAAAACGTCGATATTTCATTTACTAGATACAAAAACAATATATTGACTAACTGGGCTAATTTTTTTTCATACGAAGTAAGTCATGGTGTGTTAGCTCGGATTCCTTTTGAGCAAGTATATAGTGTGGAATCTATTCTAAATAATAACAAACAGGTCTTTTTAGTTTGTGAAAAATTTACTGGAAGTATTTTAGGAAGTCTAAAGCATTTGGAAGAACAACATCAACAAAAATTATTTAGGTGCAATCGAACAACGCTTGTCAATATTGATAACATTATTTTACTGGATAAAAAAACTAAAACTTTAACCTTGTCTAATGGAAATAAGCATCTTATAAGCACAAGACGAGTAAAAAAAGCCATGACTATCTTAGAAAATATTTCAAGCTAATCATCTATTGTCGAGTAGTAAATGTAGCATTTTTTATTTTAAGTGTATAATTTAAATTGATTTTTAGCACTGAAAGCAATAAATTGCGCATTAAATATTTTTTTATTCATATACTTGTAATTATCTTATACTCTAATTGTTGAAAGATATTAGGAAAGGAAGCAAGTATTATGAATACGGCTAATCTCTCTTTATTCAAAGAAATGTCTGCAGTTGATTTACAGTCCGTTGTTGGGGGCAAACGAGGGTTAGGTTACCACGTTGTTGATGCTGTTGTTAGTTTTGGAAAAGGTTTCCTAAATGCTTGGTAGGAGGAAATTATTATGAAAGATTTAAAAATGTTTGATGTCATGTCAGAAGAAGAATTAACCGATACTTTAGGTGGCTACAACCGTTTAGCTGCTCAAATTGGTCATTATACTGGTAAAGCTGCAATTGTCGGTGTAGCGGCTATTGGGGTTGCTGCTCTACTTTAGTATTTTTACTGGAGGAATTCTCATGAAAAAGAAGACATTAGGAAAGATTGTTGCTACAATGTTATTTTTGATAGTTTTACTAAAATTACTGTTAAATCCTGACTCTATTTCAGTGGGGTTACTAGCTCTTCTTGTTTTGTGGACTGGCATTTCTAGTGGGCGTATTACTAAGAAGAAGCACTCCTCCCATGTTGAATAGTATATCCATTGCTAACAAATAAAAAAGTGCTAGGAGAACGTTGATCTCTAGCACTTTTTTATTTGTTAGCAATGGATCTTTTTAACTTCTGATTGGGAATTAGAGACTAATACCCCGATCTTTTTCTTTAAATATAGCACGCTTTTTTGGTTTTTTTTGTTTCTGAATTTGTTGTTTTAATTTTGTAATCATTTCTTGAGCTTTTTGCCACTCTAACAACAAGAATTGTAAATATCTATTGTGTTCCCTAACTTTTTTGTTGTAACTAACGATTTTTGACGCACCTGCTTTTTTGCTCTCTAGTTTACGTGCGTAATAGCCTTCATGTTTTGTAGGAAACTGTATTCTTCCTTGTCGCTCATAACTTCTATGATCGATCTTTTTATCTTTTCCTAATAGCTTATTACAAGATTTAGCCCAGTTCTTTCGCCACAATTCAACATTTTCTCTATCATTCCAATTATTGTAGCTTATAGACTCTCTTTCCCACTGCTTAGCATTTCTTGCGCCTATTTTTTGTTTACCAGTCTTTGGATCAATAATCGGAATCTTATTTCCATTTCCATCGAGTCTATAAGAACTTTTTCTTTTAGGAGCCCACGATCCATTTTTCTTAATACTTCGTACAGTCAACATGATATGAGCATGCGGGTTACCATCGTTTTTATCGTGAATAGACCAATCAGCACACATGCCTTTAGATACAAAGTTTTCCTGTATGTAATTGTGTAATAGCCTTTTATGCTGGTCTAAACTTAATTCTCTAGGTAATGCCACTTCTATTTCTCTTGCAAGTCTTGCATTTGACGGTTTCTCTGCGTGTTCTACTGCATTCCAAAGGGTTTCTCTGTCTAAATAGTCCAACGGAGCTTCTGACGGGAGCTGTATCTCACTATATACAATACCTTGTTTATTAGTGAAGTCTTTTACTTGATCGTAACGCTTGTCGTACAACTTTTCGCCCGACCTATAGGCTGATGAAGCTACTGCTGATTGCCCTTTACCACGGCTTATTGTTTTTACGGCTAGATGATATATTGCCATTGTCATTTTCCCCCTTTTGTTAAGCTTTTTGGAAAAAGCTTATATTAAAATCAAGCGGAATAGATAGCTTGATTTTAATAATAAACTATATCGAACATTAGTCTCGATATAGTTTATTTGTCGATCACTAGTTATCGACAAAATATTTTTGATTTCACTTTTTTATAAAAAGTGAAGCTGTCGGCAGACTCTCCATGAAATGGTCTGCATGAAATGCCCATCGGAGATCGCACAATGAGCGTAAGCGAATAACACATGCTCTGCATGTGTGTAAGTGCGCCCTTAGTAAGATCAAGGGAACTATCATCTCGATATTTACAGTTTAACATTTTATTTTTAATACACTGTATGATTTACTATATTTATACTAAAATTTATAGATTGGTGGTATTGATTTTGGAAAATAGTGGTATCGAAAAATCAGAATCTAAGTTAGCGAAACTTGAAGAAAAAAAAGCTGCATTGAATGCTAAGATCAAACTTGAACGTAATAAATTAAATGCTAAAAAACGAAAAGAACGTACCAAGCGTTTGATCGAAAAAGGTGCTATTCTTGAAAAATTACAGGGTAACGAAGCAGCGTCTATCACACCCGATCAAACCCTTGAATGGCTTAAAAATAATATCAATACAGATAGCATAACGACCCTTAAAAAGCGAGAGAATCAGATGAAACGTCTTAGAATTCAACTTCAATCGATTCAATCTGAGTTGGAGTTTTTTAAGACTACTGGGCAATCATGGTCATTTACAAATGATGATGGATCTAAAACTACTGTTACAGAACGAATTATGGAACTGCGCAACTCTAATGAACGCTAAATTGGTTTTAAGGGGGGTTACAGCGCGTTTAATGAACGTCTAGTATAATTACACTAAAAAGGTATTTAAACGGTCTAAAAACACATTATACGCACGAAAAAGAGGCATCCTATTAGAATGCCCCAGCTTCGTAACGTTACACTTGTTTGTAGGTAATCAGCCTACTGTACACTTAACGTTGTCATCTTCGTATAAGTCTATTATAGCATTTTCAAGTGATATGTTAAACTATTCTATGTGCACTTGACAGGCCTAATCAACCTGAATAGCACAGGAAGGAGGCTCCTTCCGTGATGAAATTCATTGTCATCTTCGTAATCTTGCCTAACAAGCAAGTAAAACGTTTGGGTAAGCTGCTTGTTAGCTTATTGAAACAACTAGTTAAAAAAGCTATTCGATTGCTAGTCTCTTTTCTATCTGATTAATTTTAGATAGTTTGGCTAGTAGCTGTCTTTCAGCGGTACTCGTTTTTGAGTATCGCTGTTTTTTTGTTTGCTCGACTATCTAAAATAGATTGCAAGTTTTTTTTTTTGAAAAAAATTTTTTCCGCGCGCGCGTGTATATTACATTAATAGAATACATTAGATATTACATTACTATACATTAGAGGCTTGAAAAACGTTATTATATCAACGGATATATCACAAAAAAATACTTTTTTGTACATTTAAAATACTTTTTTGTACATTTAAAATACTTTTTTGTACATTTAAAATAC
>CASDJM010000073.1 GCA_949280815.1 uncultured Clostridia bacterium
CAAGTTGCCTAGTACCTAATCAAAAAATGTCCAATTTTTTGGGTTCAGTACAATTACTTTACAAAAGGATATACAAGCATCAATAATAATATGAAAGCAGTGGCTTATATGTTAGATACAAACGTATGGAGCGTATTTAAAGGAGACAAGGCAGAATATGCAATAGGTGGACCAACCATAGAATTATTAGTTAAATCATATAATCAGAAATATGGTACAAATAATCATCAAGTCAGTGCAAATAATGGCTTAGGCTATCAATGGAGCGTGGATGGAGGAACTTCCTGGACGAATGATGGTTGTATTGATATTTTGGGAGGAAATGATGGATTATATAACTCTATAAGTACTGATTTGGCTGATGGATATTGGATTGCTTCGCCAGCTGGTAACAACTCGAATTATTTAGTGTGGAGTGCTAGACAAGTTCATTACATTTCTTATCATATTCCATGTGTAGGATTTCGTCCAGTAGTTTGTCTAAATTCTAATGTTCAATTGGAGAAAAATTCAGACGCAACCTACACTATAAGATAAAGAGGTGAAAGAATTAAAAATATAGATGTGCTGGCAGACTATGTGTCTGTCAGTATTTGTAAAGGAAAAGATAGGAGTGCTTTTGTTTATCAAAAATTCAAAGACAAGTCACAGTAACATTTTTCTAATAAATGATATATGATATAGAAAAAGTAAAAGGAGAGGATAACAAATGCAAAATATGCAAATTGTTAAAGCCAAAAGATATCTATGTCGATATGATGAAATATTAAATCAGATGGCAGAAAAAATGTTATCTCAAAATGTAACCAATAGTGTAACCATAAATTTTATAGAATGTATGATACCACATCATCAAGCAGCTATTTATATGTCTAAAAATTTATTGGAATATACAGGATACCAGCCTTTACAGGAAATAGCCAAAAATATCATAAAAATGCAAACAGAAGGAATTGAGCAAATGGAGGAAATTGCAAAAACTACTTATGGATTTCAAAACACACCGCAAGTGATAGATAATTATATGAAAAAATATTCGGAAATCACAAAAAATATGATTGAGAAAATGAGAAATGCTCCTAGATGTATAAATATTAATTTGAATTTTACAAATGAAATGATACCACATCATGAAGGTGCTATTGCTATGTGTGAGAATTTATTGCAATACCGTATCGATTCAAGATTAAAATTGGTTGCTGATTCGATTATAAAAGAACAAAGCGAAGGAGTGGAACAACTAAAAAATGTACAAAGAAGATTATGTGGTAAAAATAGTATGTAATTCATAAAATCATAATTTTATTATATGTAATAATTGAAAAAACATAATAGAAAAAATTTCTATTGTGTTTTTTTTATAATCTAAAAGAAAAATTGACATAATAGAAATATAAAACAAAAAAGGAGGAAATTTTTTATGAAAAAAATTATTAGCATTTTTGCTATTGTAACATTGTTAACAGTACTTATTTTCACTGGAAACAGCTATGCAGCAGCTTTAGATACCATTGATGTGCAAACAGATAAAACGACTATAAGACCAGGAGAAGAAGTAAAAGTAACTATTCAATTTGGAGAAGACTTAGGAGCATATACATTTGATGTATTTTATGACAACAATATTTTTGATTATGTATCAGCTGAGGGAGGAACAGCCAACGACACGACTGACAAAGTAAGAGTCGTTTATCATGACACAACAGGAGGAACCAATCCACGTACCAATATGAGTGTGACTTTCCGTGCAAAAGCAGACATTACAACTTCTAACCCAACTGAATTTACCATCACAGCAGAGGGGTTAGCTAACGCAGATGCATCAGTTCAATTTGATGACATCACAACACCAATTGTTAAAAATGTAACAGTTGAACCAGTCTATGTAGACTACACATTAAAATTAGAACACACAGGAGAAATTGTAAAAGAAGAAGAAAAGGCAATGACACTTTCTTATGCTTCACCAATGGGACGTTATTATGAACACGCAAGATTAATTGCTGAAGCAACAACACCAGCAGGAGCTACTGTTCAATTATTAGGGACTGACCAAGCTGATTTGGAACATGATATCATTCAAAGTGGTTGGGGAGATGCACAAGGTTATAAAATAGGTGGAAAAGACGTTTCACAAGTGTTACAAACAAAGGCAATTTTTAATCAAGCAGGAGATTATACCATAACTTTAAAATTAATTGATCGAGATAATTCTGATCAAGTTATCGCAGAACAAACTTTTTCATTTACTGTATTAGCAGAGGCAACTCCAGTAACACCTGAAACTCCAACAGTACCAGATAATACAGAGCCTACCACACCAGAAGAACCAGAAGTAGAAGAAGTCAATCCAGAAGAAACACCAAAGAAATTACCAAAAACAGGTAGCAATCTTTATGTTCCAGTTATAGTTGTTTTAATAGCTTTAGTAAGTTCGTATGTTTATTTTAATAAGAAAAAATAAAATTGGGAAATAAGATGTTTTAGCTATATAGGTAAGACATCTTATTACATACACAAGGCCTTTTCTAGCCAGATTTATGCTTTAAGAAAGGAATGAACAAAAGATGAAAAAAACAAAAAAGATATTAAATTATGTGATAATTGGTACGATTTTTAGTATTATGCTTTGGTTCGCAGTAGAAGAATACAAAGATATACAAATAAAAAAACAAGATATTGCAAGAAAAACATTATATGATACTCAAAATGTAAGTACGTCGCAGGAAGACCAAAATAAAGAAAAAGAAAATGAAACAAATCAAATACTAACAGGAGTAGCCAAAGAATATCCAAAAGAAGAAATTATGGAAGAATATAGAGGATATGCAGTAATAGCTAAACTAGAAATTCCAAAAATCAATCTAGAAACTTATATATTAAAACAGTATTCTAAGAAAGCTTTAAATGTATCAGTTACCAAATTTTGGGGAGCAGATCCAAATCAAATAGGTAACTTTTGTGTAGCTGGGCATAATTTCCAAAATAAAAACATGTTTCATAATCTAAGAAACTTAGAAATCGGAAATCAACTTTCCATTTCAGATCAGTTGATTGGAAAAGTAGAATATGAAATTTATGACATTTATATGGTGCAACCAGAAGATGTTAGTTGTTTGTCACAAAAAACCAATGGGAAACGTGAGGTAACACTTATTACTTGTACAACTGATTCTGAAAAAAGAATTATTGTAAAAGCTAGAGAGGAAGAGCCATGATTTTAAGTGATTCTGGGCTGTCAATCTCCTTTGTCCAAAAATCATGAAAGGAGGCGAAGCATGAAAAAGAAATATTGGTTTATTACAATATTATTTTTGTTAATGTCAGTTAGTTTATTTCTTTATTTTCAAGTAATGGCATCTACCAAATTAGAGGGAATAGAGAGTTTCCCAAGTAGTTATCAACCATACTTAAAAGAACTAGCTAAAAAACATCCGAACTGGAAATTTACGGCTTTATATACAAATTTAGATTGGAATTATGTGATAAATCAGGAAAATGTATTTGGGAAAAATTTAGTTCCTAAAAATTATTCAGATAGTTGGAAAAATACAACACCAGGTCAATATAATGTAGAGATAGATAGTGGCTGGGTAGATAGCTCGAGACAAGCAGTGGAATATTGTATGGATCCTAGAAATTTTTTGAATGAAGTTCGACTTTTTCAGTTTGAGGGCTTATCTTATGATGAACATACTAATAATTTGAGTGGGATTGAAAAAATTTTATATGGAACAGAGTTTTATAATACAAAGGTGTCTTATTTAGATGCTAATGGAAATACCATTTCTATGAATGAAAAATATGCAGATTTAATTTTAAGAGGAGGTCAAACTTCAAAGGTTAGTCCTTATCATTTAGCTTCTCGTATTAAGCAAGAAGTAGGACCTTTTTTATCCCATAGTTCGATAAGTGGAAAAGTAGAAGGATTTAAAGGGTTATACAATTTCTATAACATAGGAGCAACAAGCTCAGCAGAGCCAATGGGAGCAATCAAGAATGGATTGCAATATGCTAAAGATGGAAAAGGAGCCAGCCAAGCAACTAAAGATAAATATTTAATTCCTTGGAGCACCAAAGAAAGAGCTATCACAGGAGGAGGTATTTTTATTGGTTCTAGTTACATTAATGTAGGACAAAATACAATTTATTTACAAAAGTTTGATGTGAACGATGATAGAGGAGATGATTTGTTTTGGCATCAATATATGACAAATGTATTAGCTCCATACAGTGAGTCGAAATCCATTTATAATGGATATCAAAAAAGCGGCTTGTTAGAAACACCAATGTTTTTCATTATTCCTGTTTATCATAATATGCCAACCATTCCAACACAAAGTCCGAATATTAGTATCAATGATTTTAGGCAAGACAATACAAAAGTTTATTGTAATGGAAACAATGTAAATGTACGAACAGGACCATCAAGTTCTTATGAAATCATTACAACTGTTAATCAACAAGATAAAATGACTCGAATTGCAAAAGGAAAACAAACAGGAGAAAGATGGGATAAAGTGATACTAGAAAATGGAATCATTGGTTATATATATCAAAATTATGTTACAGAAATACCAGCCGTTCAGATAGAAAAAATTGAACTCAATTTGGACAATGCAACATTACAAAAAGGAGAAAGAAGAAAATTGCAAGTAAATATTTTACCAAAAGAAGCAAGTAATCACAAGCTAAGATTTACTTCCAGTAATCCATCTATTGCAACCGTTGATAATGAAGGAAATATACAAGCTATTCGTTCAGGAACAGCAATTATTACTGTTAAAGCAGAAGAAAATGATGTACAAAATCAAATTACAATTACTGTATATAGTAAAGTAACAGGAATTCACTTAGATCAAAATGAAATTTATATGCAAGTTGGAGATACCTTCCAAATCAATGGAATTATTGAGCCAGAAGATGCGAATGATTCGACAATTATATACGAGAGTAGTAATACAGAAGTAGCAACTATACAAGAAAAAGGAATTATTACAGCAAAGCAAATAGGAGAAACTAATTTATTAGCAATTGCTAATGAAAATCCAAGTATTCAAGCACAATGTAAACTGTTTGTGGTGAGAACCATGGACGACTCTGAAATTCATTTCGACAGTTCCTTAACTGTGGAAAGTTTAGAAGTTAGTGGAGTAGATGTGAACGAAAATACAGTTGCTAATATCAAACAGAAAATTACCACTGATTTAGAAATTGAAATTGTCAACTATAAAAATGAAATTTTACAAGACACAGATATCGTTGGAACAGGTAGCAAAATACGTGTGAAAGAAGATGGAAAAATACTAAGGCAATATCAAATTGTTGTATATGGAGATGCCAATGGAGATGGAAGAATTACCAGTGTAGATTTACTGGTATTGCAACGACACATTTTAGAAATAGAACCAATCGAAGCTATTTTTAGAAAAGCAACCAATATCAATAAAAATGGTAAAAAGCCTACATCAGTGGATTTGTTGTTAATCCAAAGACATATCTTGGGATTGCAAATAATAGAACAAAGAGGATGATTTCTGCCTGCTCACAAGTTATAATTAGAGAAAGGAAAAGAAGTTTATGCAAAATAAAAAAGTTTTCATTATTTTAATATTTACGATTGGGTGTTGCTATTTCTTTAATTATAGTTATGCTACTAATACAGCAACCGTTTATTTATCGAGCAGTCAAGATATGGTAGAGAAAAACGAAGAAATAGAAATAACAATAAATATAAAAAATGAAAAGACAGCTTCTTTTTATTTTTCTCTTTACTTTGATGATTCAAAGTTTGAATGTATTTCTAACTTTGAAAGTGCTAATGTAATTGACAACCATATTGTTTTTGTTTGGTATGATTCGAATGGTGGAAAAGGAGCGAAAGAAGGAGAATTAGTTAAGTTCAAGTTTAGGGCAAAAGAAAATGGATTGGCTACTTTTAATGTGCAAGGAGAATTTTATAATGAAAAAGCACAATTAGTACAAACAGAGTTTAAAGAAAAACAAGTTCAAATCGGAAAGGAAGAAAGTATTTTACAAAAACAAGTGGACAAGGAGCAAGGAAACAATTCACATAATAGTAATGCTATTTTGCAAGCATTAAGATTAGATCGAGAGGGGATGACTCCTAAATTTAATAAAGATATTCATGAGTATTATTTAACGGTATCAAATGAGATACAAGATATTGAGGTTTTAGCAATTAGTGAAAATCCAAAGGCAACTATTGAAGTGACTGGTAATACAGGTTTACAACAGGGATTAAATCATATTAGTATCCATGTTATTTCAGAAGATAAGACACAAAATAATATCTATTCCATTCAAGTAACAAAAACAGCTAACCTGGAATTAGCAAATACTAATTTAGAAATATTAGCTATTGAAAATGTCTTATTAGAGCCTCCTTTTGATAGCTCTGAAATGAATTATAAAACGCAAGTATCTAATACAACAGAGAATATTAACCTATTAGCAGTGCCAGAAAATGAACAGGCAAGTGTAGAAGTTATAGGTAAAGACGACTTGAAAGAAGGTAAGAATTTAGTTGTTGTAATGGTAACAGCTCCAAATGGTTTTACGAAAAAGAAATATCAAGTTGAAGTTTATCGAAGGAATTTAGAAGAAGAGAAAATATATCAACAGGAGCAGGCAGAACAAAAGAATAAATTGGAAGATGCTTATAAAATACAGGAATTGAGTAGTGATATAGTTGGAATGCAAGAACAAGCGACAACGAAACAAAGTATAAAGTATCAAAATATTGCTATTTGGATAGTATTAGCAATTATGATTGCTTTCGTAATTATAGGAGTAATTTGGAAAAAGAGATATAAAAAACATGCTAAAAATTCTAAAAGAACTAAACATGGAAATTAGGAACTTAAAATAAACTTTTCTCATACAATAGAACAACAGTGGCATAATTAAAATATTTTAACCTTTTAAGTGGATTTTATGTCATACCTGTTTTTCATCTGCGAAAAATTGCAAAGCAAGTTTTCAGTAGAATATAAAATGAAAAATGAGAGGAGTTTATTTTTATGGATTATGAATTATTAACAAATGGAAATGTAAAAATAGGACAAAAGGCACCTGATTTTAAAGCAGATACTACATTTGGAGAAGTTAGATTAGATGATTATCAAGGTAAATGGTTGGTATTATTTTCACATCCAGGAGATTTTACCCCCGTCTATTCTTACAATTTGGGGAAGGTTGAAAAAAATATGAAAATGCCTGATATTGCCTATTGTTTTTGATATCGATAAGTTAATCAGATTTTGCATTTAATTAGCACAAAATCGATTGTGGAGCGAAAGAGATTATAGTAATTTTGATTGGACAAGTTTATATGCGAATAATTTTTAAGAATTACCTTGACATTAATTTCTAGTAGAGTTAACATCACACATCAATAGGAGGTGATGTTAAGTGGAAAAAGAAAAAATCAATATGCTAGAAACAATATTTGAAGCAAGAGAAGAAGATTTGGCTTTTATTACTGATGAAGATAAAAAGTTTATGAGTCAGGATAAAGCAAATAAATTTAAAAAGTCTGATTGCCTAAAGAAAGAATTAGAAAAAATTCCATATAATCTTAATTGGCTAAAAGATAGTATTGAAAAATTGATAAAAGATTATGTGGAAACGATTGATTTTGAAAGTTATTATTTTCATAAAAAATATTATTTTGAAGGACTAAAAGATGGAATAAAATTAAAAGAAGAATTGAAATAAGAATGAAAACCAATATAGATTTATTAATTTATATTGGCTTTTTTCTGTCAGAAAACGAGACGTCTATTTGACTACTCAAAAAATAAATAGCACCCTGCTAAAAGTTAGACTTTTAGGCAGTTTTTTGGCGTGAGGAGGTCGCCCTGATCCTGCAAAATGCTGAGGCTGTTAAAATCCTTGATTTTTTTACGGCCTCAGTATGCATTTTGTATTGCTTTTGGGCAATTTTGATTATTGGTAAGGCAGAAAAAATTATAAATAAATAGTAGTTTTATAGAGAGACATATGGTATAATCTAAACTATAATTAGACTAACTATATGAAAGTCAAGAGTTTTTATAAAAATTTTTAAATAAATTTCT
>CASDJM010000074.1 GCA_949280815.1 uncultured Clostridia bacterium
AACGCTAGCCTGTCACGCTAGAGGTCGACGGTTCGAGCCCGTTCCGGGTCGCCATTTTTTTTATTTCTAGGAAAGTTATCATTGTATGATAACTCTTAGTAGGAGATAAATATAGTAGAAGTTAAATTTTTATATATTTATTTTTAAATGCCTTGATAGCTCAGTTGGTAGAGCAAAGGACTGAAAATCAACAGTTCACTTATATGCCTTTATAGCTCAGTTGGTAGAGCAAAGGACTGAAAATCCTTGTGTCCCTGGTTCGATTCCAGGTGAAGGCACCAAACAAAAAAGCGAACAGAAAATTACCAAGTTTTCTGTAACATCTAAAAAAATATCTAAAAAATTTGAAATTGGAGTAGTTTTTAGCAGGCTACTTCTTTTTCATTCTTTATAGAAAGTATATTAGATATTGCAATACCACTTTGTTCCATACTACTACTATCTAAATGTGCATAGATATTTGCAGTAGTATTATAATTAGAATGTCCTAGCCACACTTGAATTTGTTTCATATTGATTCCTTCAGCAAGTAATAAACTTGCACAAGTATGTCTTAAATCGTGAAAACGAATTATTCTTAAATCACTCTTTTTTAGTAATTTTGTAAAAGCATGTGATACATAATCAGGATTTAACAAAGTTCCCATATTATCAACACATATATAATCTAAATATTCTTGATTATAACTATTACCACAAATTATTTTATTTTGTTTTTGTTTTTCTTTTAGTTCTGATAAGTAGTTTTCAACTACTGGTAACAAAGGCAAAGTTCTTGTGCTAGATTTTGTTTTAGTTTTATCTTTCTTTACTAATTTATTAGAATGATTAGAACTTATTTGTGTTACTGTATGATTTATTAGAATAGTTTTGTTTGTAAAATCTATTGCACTCCATTTTAAGCCAACAACTTCACTTCTTCTTAATCCATAAAAACAACTTAAAATAACTGGTGTTTCTAGTTTTGTATTTTCAATTATTTTTAAGAGTTTTAATATTTCTTCACTGGTATAATGTTTTGCATTATATGGATCAATTTTTGGTAATTCTACTTTATCAGCAGGATTAGAAATAATTAAATCTGTTTTTACTGCATATTGTAAAGCCTTTCTAATATTTGCGTGATAATGTTTAACAGTATTCCCAGAAAGTCCATTGTCAATTAAATACTGGTAGAAGTCTTGAATATCTTGTGCTTTTATATTTTGTAATATTACTTTTTTATTTTCAAAATAAGTTGTCATTCTTCCATTTATTAGTTTTTCATAGCCACAATAGGTTGTTTCTTCAACAGATGATTTAATTATCTTTAGCCACTTTTTCATAAAATCTATAAATAGTATATTTTCGTTATCAATATTATCACTATTGATTTCTTCTTGAAATTTAGCCCTAATGTTTTCTAGTTCATATTCTGCCTTTTTCTTATTTCCTTTTACTGCTTTTACTTTAGTAGAAACCCATTTTGTTTTCCATTTTTCGTCTTTCTTAAAACTCAAAACTGCTTGATATATTTTATTTTTAATTTGTAAGCTACCTGTTACTTCTATCATAATTAACTCCTTTCGTTCCTATAACAGTTTAAATTTAACTTACTATTGATATTTTAGATAATACCATGAAAGTAAATTAATGTCTAGTTAGGTTATATTTCATTTTGATTTGTTAGATAAGCTATAACATTTCTTTTTGGTATTTTGTATTGTCTACCAACTTTTAGTGCTTGAATAGTTTGATTTCTTACTAATCTATAAGCAAGAGTTATGCCAATTCCAAGCATTTCTTTTAACTGATTAATGTCGACTAAATCTGGATATGAAGTAAACATCATCTCATAATTTTCTTTAATAGTACCCATGTTGTAAGTCCTCCTTTCCTTAAAATTCACAATAAAAAAGACCTATTAAGCAATCTTAATAAAGTCTGTTAATAACTATAAACATATCTATTTTTACATTTTTGTGTTGGTACTTTGATATTCATATTTATTGTTTTTGGAATATCGGCTCCAACATTTAATTTTCTATCTATACTTAAATTACCTTTGCTATTAGTGTGATATATGCTAGTCCATTTTGCAAGAGCATAATCTGACATAGTATTGTTATTATAAGATAATTCCATTGCATCTTGCTTTTGTTGAGCTAACATTTGCTCATAAGTGTTGTCATCTTTCTTTGGTCTATTATAAGTTTTAAAATATTCTTGTAAATAGACTTTTCTATTTTCAGCATTTGTTTTTTTACGAATTTCCTTTTCTTGTTTGTTTCTCTTGTCAGTTTTTACAACCTTTGAAATATAAGGACAGCTTTTTCTAACTATTTTAGCAATTTCATTTTGTTTTAGATGTTGATTGTAATATAAGTCTAAAATCTGTTCTTTGGTATCCAATTTTTCTTTATCCTCCTTTAGTTAATTTTTTGTTTGCATTATTTTAAATACAATTCGCCTATTGACATTATCTAATATATGTTGTATTATTATATTGTGAGAAACACATAAAATATATTAGATATTGTTATTATACTATCATATTTTATAGTTGTCAATACAATTATTAAATATTTTTAATAATTTCTCACACAATAATATGATAAGGGGAAATAGAAATGAGAGAACTACCACAAAACAAGTTCTTTGAAGGATTTTATATTTGGTTTGATAAAGAAAAAAAAGAAGAATATTATGGAACACCTTTATATTTATACAATGTAGATACAAAAATAGATACCGAAAAAAGACAAGTAAAACTATTTTTAAAGAAAACAAAATTTGATGGCTTAAAATATCCAGGTATTTTATATTTTCCATATACAGAAAATTTTGGTACAATGCTTATGATGTTCTTAAATGCAGACTTTTCTAATTTTGAAAAAGCCTACAAAACATTCTTCTATGCCTATGGTTTTGAACTATTAAAAGAATATGTACCATATAAAGAATTAGAGGATACCTACAAATCAGAAAAGAAAATGCTTGATATTATGAAAAGAGTATTTGAAGATAGCTCTTATGAATTAATTGAAATGCAAGAAAATTTTAGAAAATGTGTAGATCAAGTTTATAATCTTAATGGAATAAAAGGATTAGAGGAAGCAAGTGCCAATTCAAAGTTTATAGCAAATATAATCAAACATGAAAGTGATGTATATAGATATTCTAGTAAAATTGAAGTATTTTTAGATAGCTATGCAAGTAAAGATAATGACTACCACGAAGAAAGTTACAAAAGTTTAGTAGAAAAATTAGAAAATGATACATTACCTATCAAAAAGCATAACATTTATACAAGTGAAAAATTAAGCAATATCTTATATGTAGTATTAGAACAAATAGTACAAGCACCAAATCTACCGATAAAACAATGTCAAAATTGTGGTAAATACTTTATACCAAGTTCAAGACAAGATGAAGTATATTGCGAATTTCCAGATGAAAAAGGAAAGACTTGTAAAGAAAAAGGTGCATTAGAAACTTATAAAAAGAATTTGGAAAATATACCTGCCTTATTAGAATATAGAAGAAGTTATCAAAAGAAAATTATGATAGTTTCAAGAAATAAAGATAATAAGCAATTAAAGAAAGATTTTGATAAATGGAAAAAAGAAGCCCAAGCAAAAATTAAACTATTTAAACAAGGCAAATTAGAAGAAGAAAAACTATATAATTGGATGCTCGAAAATAAATAGGAAATAATATCAATAATATGTAGTAAATTTTCAAAATAAATGCTATAATATGAATATAATTAAGAAAGGAACGAGAATATGGATAATATAAATTTAATGGAATATTGGCAAAATAGTAGTGATGAAGATTATAATGTAATGAACGTATTATATAGGAATAAGAAAAATAGTTATTCTCTATTTTTTGGACATTTAGTGATAGAAAAATTACTAAAAGGTTTATATGCTAAAAATAATAAAGAAAATCCTTATGCAATAAAATCTCATAACTTATTAGCACTTGCTGAAAAATGTAATTTAGAACTAACTGATGAACAAGTTGAAAAATTACAAATAATTACACAATTCAATATAAGTGCAAGATATGATGATTACAAAGAAACATTTAATCAAAAATGCACAGATGATTATACATCTGAACAAATAAAAAATATTGAGGAGGTACGAACATGGTTGAAAAGTCTATTAACACAGGAATAATGGAATCAATACAAAAATACATTGAAAAAATAAGTGAACATTATAAGATTGAAGCAATCATTTTGTTTGGATCTTATGCAAAAGGAACAGAGAATGAAGATAGCGATATAGATATAGCAATCATTTCAAGTGATTTTAGCGATATTATTGAAGATGGAGCAAAGTTAATTGGATTAACTTGGAAAATTGATACTAGAATAGAGCCACACCCAATAACAACAGAAGATTTTGAAAAGATTTCAAATCCTTTTGTAAAAGAAGTTGTAGATACAGGAATAAAAGTAGCATAGCATATTAAAAAGCAAAAATAGAGTGGAGGTGAGGAGTTGGAAAGATATTCGAGAAGAATGCATGGTGGAGAACTATGGGCTAAAATTGAAGTGTTAGAAAATGTTTCTACTCCTTTGTTTAAGAATAGATAAAGTTTAAATAAAGGAGAAATAAAAATATGAATTATGAAGATAAAAAAATAGTAGGAATAATTGCTTCAAATGTTGAACCATCAATCGCATTAAATGTAATTGGACATTTGGCAATTTCAATAGGAAAATATTCAAATGAAGAAATAATGGGAAAACCAATAATTAAAGATAAGTCAGGAATTGAACATTTAGGTATTAGTCAGTTTCCATTTATAATAACAAAAGTTAAGTCTGGAAAATTAAAAAATGCCATAGATTTAGCAAAGCAAAATCCTAATTTGTTAGTAGCTGATTATCCAAGAGATATGCTAGATACTAGAACTGATGAGGAATTAGTAAATTCAATTAGTTCAAAAGAAAATGAAAAATTAGAATATTTAGGTGCTATTATTTATGGCAATACTAAAGATGTTGATGAAATAACTGGAAAATATCAATTATGGAGAATAGAATAATAAAAGAAGTGGAGCAAAATATAGTTATATATCTTGCTCCAACTTCATTTTCGACAAGTGTGTCCAGTCTTATGCAGCCATCTTCAAGCGAATAATGCATTCAGGTTCTTCGATGTTATCAATCTCCTTGAATGCAATATCTTCTGCCTTAATAGCGATTACAGTATACCAGCATTTAGCTTCAAAAGAGCTAATGACAACCTGTGTTGAAGGGTATTCATCTGTTGCCTCCCAAGAAAGAATACGACAATTATGGATTCCCTCTTCGCATTTTACTCCATCACTTTTGAGAAGCTTGTTGATAACACTGTCATGTAGGTAAATCCATGCATTTTTTGTCCGCTCTTTCATCTCTGCTAAAAAGTCCAAAGCACACATGTCTTGTGGCACAGTTAAATTTAATAATTCCATATCCATACAAAGTCCTCCTTAAAAAATGTTTATCAGTGCCATTAGTTACAAATACGAGATATTCTCATACCTAACACAATTATACAATATTTTACATAATTTTGCAAATCATAATTCAAATTCATCATATTCTTTTTCTCTTTCTTCATGTTCAAGTTGCTTTTGTGGATCAATAAAAGAATGAGTTTCTTTCTCAAAATTTCTAACTAATTCTTTAGATTCTCCAATACCAAATTTATGACAAATCCAAATTATAAATTTATCAACAGTTTCATAGAATTTATCTATAATTTTGTGTAAATGATTATTTTCTTTCTCTAAAGACTTAATTTTACTTTTATATTTCCATTCAATATCAAATTCTTCTTCCTTATATTCTGCTTTAATATTGTCTACTTGCTTATGAAGTTCTCTATTGTCAGCAAGTATGGAATTTCTTTCCTTTTGGTATTTTTCAGCCTTATTAACTAAATTTACTTGTTTTGATAGTTCATTATGCAATTTTAGATTTTCTTGATACAATTCCATAATCTTATCATCTTTAGGTTTAATAATTCCATTTTCCACTTTTTCTCTATTAAGTTTTATGAGTTTAATATCATTTATATATGGTGTTTCTGGTAATTCTAGTTTTATATTATCTAATACTTTTTTAGTGTTTTCAAAATTGGTTAATTTCTTTAAATCTTCTATTTTTTCATGTTTTGCTCCTGTTTCTTCTACTGGCAAACCTCTTTCTAAATCAAAGCCTTTTGAAGTTATATATTTGTGAAAAGCATTTTGTAGTTGTCTGTAGCTATCTCTACCTTTCCAAAAATCTCTACAACATATTTTATCAATATCTTTGCCTTCTTTATCTTTTGTATGAATTACTGGTATATACACTAGGTGCATGTGTGGTGTAGTTTCATCTAAATGTACTGCTGCTGACACAATATATTTTTCTCCAAGATTTTTATAATTGCATACAAATTTATAACTTTCTTTGAAATATCGTTTTGTTTCTTCTAAACCAATTTTATTAAAAAAAGCATTATCAGAAGTAATCATCATTTCACACATGATATTGCTATTACTTCTAATAGTGCCTTTTAAATCATATTCCTTTTTCATTTTATCAAATTCTCTTATATAAGTTAGTTCATTTTTCTTACACCAAAAATTAAGATGTGTTCTTGTAGGGTCAATATCTTTATTAGAATGACCTTTTGACCTTCTATCATTGTGAATATATGATCCTTGTGCATCCACTCTTGTTAATTTATCATTTCTTATAATAGCATAGCTCATATCTTCTTGCACCTCCTTCTTTGCTCAAGATATTCTTTGAATGTCTAACATACTAGACAAACAAGTTTGTCGTATGGCAGGGTTTTTGAAACCCCACACCCCAAACCTAAAAATTGCTACTCGCATTTTTAGGTTATTTCATAAAAACTGCTTGTCGCAATTTTTATGAATGTGAGCAAAAAAATAATTTTTTTACTCACAACAAAAAAGCACTTATGCTTTTTTGTATTCACTTTAGCAGTTCAAAGTAGAAACCAGAGGGAGAGAGCTAAAGTGAATTAGGTGTAATAATCCCATTTGTGAAAAATAGAATTATTACACCTATATAAGCTGAAACCGTCAGTTGTTCGCCTCGTTTCATAGGTAGTCTAGTAAGTAACATCATAGTTACTATAATTGCTGATACATTTAAGTATCTTGTTCATACTTGCCCAAACTTTTTACAATTACAAATCCATTTCAAGTTTTGCCACCGAATACTCTTTTATTATTGTGAGTCTGTGTTCTAAAATCTCACTCACGCACTTTGTATAATTAGACTACTTATGCAAATACGAATGAACTTTATAGCATCGGCTCATCACACCAAACACTTTTTAAGAGGTGTTGCATTTCTCTTTTGAACATAAAAAACTACCTGTAGCTTTAAAACTACAAGTAGTTCGTTTGTTTCTTATTCAATTAGCCCCACAATCGTTTTTAAGGCGATTTATTGTATGAGGTAGAGTAATTTTATATACTCTTATTTTTGTTATAGGATTTTTTCAAAATATTATTATCAATAGTAAGTTTTAATTTTATCTAAAAAATATCTAAAAAACTTATTTGAAAAAGGTCATTTTGATAATTATTTATTTTTAAATATTTTTAAGAATAAAGTTCAAATTTTGCTTATTTTTCAACAGTTTAAACAACATTAAATGATTTTATTTATTATTAAATATCAAAGAAGTACGAAAACTGAAAATCCTTGTGTCACTGGTTCGATTCCAGTTCAAGGCACCAAGACGAGTTTTTGTCGAACTCTCTATAATACTTGATACGACTTGATTTC
>CASDJM010000075.1 GCA_949280815.1 uncultured Clostridia bacterium
AAATTTCTTTAAAAAATTTTAAATTTCTATTGACTTTTTATAGCTGGTCTATCCAATTTATAACTGAATTATACAATTTATATAAAATTTTTTCAACTCATATTTGCAAATTTAGGCTAATTTATATGTAAAAATACATACAAACTAGCCTATACAACTATTTATTATTAACTTTCTCAACTAAATAACTTATAAATGTTTCTTGTAACTTTTCTTGTATTGTTTTAGCATTTTCATCAAATACTTCTTTTATTTTATATTCTTGTTTCATCTAAATACCTATTCCTTCCCTGCGAATAGCTATTTATGGTTATTAATTCAGTTATATAAATTTATTAACCTATTGCTATTCAACATATTTTCCAAAATTCTTGATTAATAAAATCATTCTTAATACCTCTTTCTAAATTAGAGTAAAAAAATACACCTTGATTATTTCAAAGCATACAATTAAACATATATTTTATTACTCTTTATCATATTTGGATTTACAATATTGCTAACTCTTTTAGGAATTGCATATCCAGCATTTATATTATCCTTTAATACTAAATCACTACTATTTTTGTCATAATCATAAGCACTTCTATTGCTGTTTACAAATTGCAAATCATTTTCTTTCTTTTTAGTAGATAAATATTCATTATCTCTATTTATCTGTACTAATAGTTTTTGATATTCTTGCTTTTCCTCTTTTTCCTTTTTTCTTCTATTTTGTGCATATATTCGTTTTTGAGTTTTGTTCTTTTCTTTGTTTTCCTGCCTTCTAGTTTCTTTCTCTTGAATATATCTTGAATCCTTTTGAATTATTTTTGTTATATATGGCATACCAACTTTTAATTTCTTTGATATTTCTGTTGGTTTTAAATGTTTTGCAAAAAATAATTCAATAATTTTCTCTTTTGTACCTTTGCTGTCTAATTTGTGTTTTATTTTTCTCACCCTCTTTCTTTTTTAAATTCTCTATTCCAACAAACTACAATTTCACACCTAAAAATTAAAACAAAAATATACAAATCAAATTACTTTACTGTGTTGTTAATAGTTTGTTTAAAATCTTAAACACATTGTTATTACAAACTTTTCTCAAAATTTAGTGAATTTTCATTCTACAACTTTTAGCAATTAGTTTTGAAGAAAGTATTGTAATTATATTAGTATTATAGTATAATAAATATAGAATGTCAATAACAATTTATTATTTTTATTAAATTGTTTATTATTTTTTTATAAAATTTGATTTTAGAAGGGAGATAAATTTGTATGGAACTACCAGAAGTAACCTTTTTTAGCGATTTCTACTTTTGGTTTAATACTGAAACAAAAAAAGAATATTATGCTACACCTTTATATTTTTATAAAGCTGATTTCCATTTAGATACTGAAAATAAATTAAGAGATGTATATTATAAGGAAACTGAAGAAACAGATAATGGCTTAAAGCATCCTGCCTCTTTATACTTTCCATTTCACGAAAAATTTGGGCTAATGCTATTAAGATTTTTAAATGCTGACTTATCTAACTACGAAATGGCTAATAAAACTTTCTTTTATGGTTATGGATTTGAAATATTAAAGGATTTAGATAAGGATTATAAATTTGAATTAAATAATAATTATGGAACTAACGAAGATTATCTAAAAGCTACTACTAAAGTATTTGAAGATTTACAAGAAAATTTAATTGATTTACAACACGAGTTAATAAAAGCAGTTACATATATTTATAACTTAAATAGTAATAGTGAATTAGAAAAATATACATATACCGAACGATATGCTGTTTATTTAATAAAAAGAATGGGAAAATTACATACATACTATAAAAACGACTTTATTATGAGAGATAGTTATTCAAAGAAATATCAAGAATTTAGTAATAAAAACGAATATGACATATTAGAATCTTTACATACTAAAAATATGTTTCTTTCGATGAGTGATACTCACAAAAGTAACGATTTATCAAGTATTTGTTATGCTATATTTGATGAACTATCAAAAACACCCAACTATCCTATTAAAAAATGTCAAAATTGTGGAATGTACTTTATTCCAACTTCAAAAGTAGATGAAATTTATTGCGACTATCCAAAAGAAAATTCAAAATCTTGTAGAGATTTAGGTGCTTTCCAATCTTATACTGAAAGATTAAAACAAAATAAGGCTATGGGCGAATATAGAAGAACTTATCAGCAAAAATTTATGCAAGTTAGAAAAAACAAGGAACTTTCCAAAGATTTCGAGATTTGGAAAAAACAAGCTAAAGAAAAAATTAATCTTATGAAAAAAGGCAAACTTACTGAAGATGAGGTTTATGAATGGATTTTGAAGAATAAATAAAATAGCAATAAATATATCTATAACACTTTTGCTATAGATATATTTATTAATTATTGTTTTAATTCTTTGGTGGAAAAAGTTTATCTTTATAATATTTATCAGCCATATAAATAGCTGCCAAAGGATTATGAGCTAATACTTTGTCCTTAACTGCTAATACTGTAACAGGTGCTTCAGAATATTTTATAAATAAAGAATCATGACCTACACAAAGACCAATTACAACATTTAAATCTGTTTTTGCTTTATTTAGAAGTTCTGCTTGCACAATAGGATTACACATATTATTAGAAGAGTGTTCAAGTCCAACAGTTTCTCTTGAGATTGCTCCAACCTTACATATAATAGATTCAGTTTCAAAACCATTATATGTAAAAACCTTATCAATAATTTTTGCTTCATTTACTAATGCATTGCAAAAGGCAAGACCTATTTTTTTATAACCACATTGCTTTGCAAAATCCATAGTTTCTTCAATTCTTGTCCTTCCTTGTAGAGGGGCTAATTTAGTAGAAATCTTTGCAATAGTATAATTTTCTTCAGTTTTATATAATTCTTTTATATTATCTATCATATCTTTATCTAGGCTAGGACAATTTTTAGGTGCATCTTCAAGTTCATTTCTACAAGCATGTATTCCACACATTGCACATTTCATAATATAATTTCCTCCTTATCTTATTTAAACTATAAAAATTATAGCAAAATATTGAAAATATAGCAACTAATATGATAAAATATTTTATATTGAGGAGGGATTATAAATGGATTTTAAAGGTAGAGCAAAAAATTGGGATAGTGATACTATGATAAAAAGATCTGAAGTTGTAGCCAATAAACTCAAAGAAATATTAGGTAATCAAAAAGAAAGTTCTATAATGGAATATGGTTGTGCTACAGGACTTATAAGTTTCAATTTAGTAGATAATTTTAAAAAATTAACACTTATGGACTCTGAAGAAGAAATGATTAATGTCGTAAAAGATAAAATTGAAGTATATGAAACTAGTAATGTTTTTCCTGTTAAGGTTGATTTAACTAATGAAATATATACAGGCGAAAAATTTGATATTATATATACATCAATGGCTCTTCATCATATAATAGATACAGAAAAAATAGTTAAAATATTTTACAATCTACTTAATGAAGATGGTATATTGTGTGTAGTAGAATTAGATAAAGAAGATGGAAGTTTTCATATAAATGAAAAAAATTTCAATGGTCATAATGGTTTTGAACATGAAACTATGGAAAATTCCTTTAAACATGCTGGCTTCTCTAATATAAAATCTGAAACATTTTTTAATGGCAAAAAAATATATCAAGAAAAAATTATTCCATACTCTATGTTTTATACGGTTGGTAAAAAATAGGAAATAGCGGTAGATTTGAACCTACTGCTATCTTTCTAAATCCCATTCTTTTTCTCTTTCTTCTTGTTTAATTTGTTTTTCTGCATCTAAATAAATATTTGTTTCTTTTTGAAAATCTCTAATTAAATTATCTTCTGCTCCCATGTCAAACTTTTTACAAATCCAATGTATGAATTTATCAATAGTTTCATAAAATTTATCTATTATTTTATTTAATCTGCTATTCTCTTTTTGTAAACCTTTAATTTTACTTTTATATTTCCATTCTATATCAAATTGTTTTTTCTTATATTCAGTCTTAATTTGTTCTACTTCATTGTGCAAATTCGCATTATCACTCATTATTCTATCTCTTTCTTTTTGATACTTTTCTGCTTCTTCTATAACGTTTGTTTGTCTTGATAATTCCTTATGCAAATCCATATTATCTTGATACAAATTTTGAATTAAGTCATCTTTTGGTTTGATTATTTCTTCAAGTATCTTTTCGTCTCTTTTCTTTGATAATCTGTTAATATTAATGTCGGTAATATTAGGAACATCTGGTAATTCCAATTTTATATTTTTTAGAGTTTCTTTCGTTTGTTCATAATTTGTTATATTTTTATATTCTTTTAATGTATAATGAACTCTGTCTGTTTCTTCTTTTGGTAATCCTCTTTGCAAGTCAAATCCATTTGACACCATATATTCAAAAAAAGCATTTTGTAATTGCCTATAGCTATCTTTGGCTTTCCAAAATTCACTACAAGCTAATTTATCAATGGTATTTCCTTTTTTATCTACTGTGTGAACAACAGGCAAAAAAAGTAAGTGCAAATGAGGAGATTTCTCATCATAATGCACTTTTGCAGATAAAATATACTTTTCACCTAAATCTTTATATTCACATACAAATTTATATGCAGTAGCAAAATATCTTTTTGTTTCTTCTTCTCCTATTCTTTTGAAAAAGTCATTATCTGATGTAATCATATATTCACAAGCTATATTACTTACTGTTTTTATTTGTCCTTTTAAATCATATTTCTTTAAAATTTTATCAAATTCTTTCACATAATTAAATTCTGGATCTTTTAATGAATAGTTTAGATGTGATTTTGTCCTATCTATATTCTTATTTGAATAATGTTTATTTTTTCTTTCATCATGGCGATATACTGCCATTAAATTTTCTCTTTTGTATTTTGCATTTCTTATTATTGCATAACTCATATTAACCTCCTTGCTCGTGTATATTCACACGAATAAAATTTCTTCTTTGAACTCGCTTAAAAGCACTTTTTCAAAATGTGCAGTAAACACACTACAACACTTTTTTAACGCTACTCGCTAAAAGTGTTCGTGTGGCAGGGAAAAATAAATTTTTCCCCACACCCCTTTACCTAAAAAATATCTACATATTTTTTAGGTTTTAGTTAAAATTGCTATTCGCAACTTTAACTAAAAAATCAGCCACCAAAGTAGTGTATCTACTCTAGTAGCTGATTATCTATATGCAAATGTCATAGCTTATACTAGCATATCTGTATTTGCATATAGTTTAGTCAAGTCATAGTTTGTATAATCTCTTTGTTCAAAGTTAGCTCTTGACTTTTTATAATCTTGTCTTGTGCTATTACATTTACTTATATTTTTATTATTATATTTATTATCCTTAAACTTTTCTTCAATAGGGGTATTGAAGTTTTGTTGGAGAGGGTATTTAACTTTTGTTAAATAGATATTTTTATTTATTGGTATTAGTTTTCTCATTTCTACTTGTCTACTATTTTCTTTATAGATTAACTCAATATCAATATACTTCTTATATTTTAATGAATTTACTAATTTTGATACTTGGGTTATTGATACATTTAGTAACTCACTTATGGTTTTGTTTGTTAAATAACAATAGTTATTTTCTTTGCTTAAATATAAAATTATTGAATATATGATTTTTTCTTTATCACTTAACTTTTCATCTGCTAATATCTCTATTGATATCCATATACCTTTCAAATTTAAGTTAGACATTGCCTCACCTTCTTTCGTTTATTCGCTTTATTTTTTACTTTTAGCCGTTTTAAATTACTTTTAGTATAATTTTATATTTTTTAAATGTAGACAAAAAATTCCCATAAAAAAATCGCTTTAGACTTTTTTATCTAAAACGATTTTTATTTTTAAATTGTCCAGACGTCTGGACGATTCAAAATATTTTATTTCTCATCTTCTTCATTCTCATTTATTACTTTTTCTACTTGTGCAATCAATTCATCTTTATTTGGCATATAGTATGTATAATTTGATGCAAATAAATTATTATTAATTCCGCCTAAACTATATTCAGCTACTACATTATCTTTTTTGGCACATAGTATTATTCCTATTGGTTTATTATCTCCTACATCATTAATTTCAGTTTCATAATAATTTAAATACATATTCATTTGCCCCATATTTTCTGGTTTTAATTTTCCCATTTTTAAATCAATCAAAACATAACATTTTAATATTTTGTTGTAAAAAACCATATCAACATAATAATGAATATTGTCTATTGTTATTCTTTGCTGTGAACCCACAAACATAAAACCTTTTCCTAACTCTAATAAAAAGTCCTCTAATTGTCTAATCAATTTATATTCAAGGTCTTTTTCTAGTAAAGGCTTTTCTTCCTTTATTCCAAGAAATTCAAAAACATAAGGTTCTTTTATTATATCTTTTGGTTTTTCTATAATCTGACCTTCTTTAGCCAATTGTAACACTTTCTCTTTATTAGCCTTTCCATCTGATAACAAAAGCCTTTGATAAAGTCCACTTTCTATTTGCCTACCTAATTCTCTAGTTGACCATTTTGAATTTACTGTTTCTTTTTCATAAAATTTTCTTTCATTTTCATCTTTAATCCCAATTAATTCACAATAATGCGACCAACTCAATCGTCCAGACGTCTGGACAATTGGATATGTTATATAAAAATTTCTCATATTAAATAGGTTTGAACGTGAATATCCTTTTCCCATTTTCTTTGTAAGTCTTTTTGATAATTCTATATACAATTTTCTTCCATACTCTGGAGTAATATCGCCACCTTGTTCTTCTTCAACAATCATTTTTCCAACATTCCAATAATAATTTACCATTTCTTCTCTAACATTATTATATACTCTTTCTCTAGTCTGAATTGTATAATCTATAATATTATTTGCTAATCTATCTAAAATTAAATCTGCATTCATAATTTGTCTACTCCTTTTTCAATTATTTTTTCTAATTATAACATTTATTTCCATATTTTTCATTATAAATTCAAAAAAAGATGACATTGTATTATTATTTTTTACAATTCATCTTTTAAATATGTGAAAATTTTATAATTTCTAAATTGTCGCTAGGAGGAAACCTTTGCTATTACTACATTTTAATTTTTCGTCATAAGAGAATAAAATTGTAATTACCAATGCAATTAATGTGATACCTGTTTCTTTCATCTAAAACTCCCTCTTTCCTTTGTTGGTAGTGTAAACTAATTTTAAAATTAATTTGTCTACACACCTTGTCTTTTAAG
>CASDJM010000076.1 GCA_949280815.1 uncultured Clostridia bacterium
TTTTGGGACATTTTTAAAAGTTATTACTTAAGACATTATCATAAATTAATCATAACAGTAAAAAATTGTGAAAAAATTATATTTGACAAAATAAAAAAATGACTGTATAATAAAGATAGAAAATGAGTAACACAAAGTGTGTTGCCGAGAATATGTTTAATAAACCATTTCACTCGCCAAAGCAGAATGGTTTATTTTTTATTGCCTATGAAGTAACCAACAGATGATGATTAACAAGGCAACATTTATGATAGTCATTGCTACTAATCCGTAGAAAAGTAGATATGTAATAATTATTAATGCTGATTCTACCATATTAACCACCTCCTAGATTCAATCTCACAAACTAAGTTGTGGAGGTTTTTGTAAACACTAAGTTGTCAAAGGTGGCAACACACTCCGCTTATTCTCATTTTCTATATCTACAACTATACAACATTATTAGATAAAATACAAGCGAACAAAACAAAATTTTGGAAATATTATTTTTGTTTTAGCTCTTGTAATTTCTACTATTTTATGTTACATTAAATATAGTCAAAAAACAAGTTTGCAAATATAATACTTGCAAACTACTGATATGACTATAATTAAGAGTTGAAAATGATATTTTTTTGCCCTAATGATTTCGCAAACGTGTCTAGTTAGGGCACCATTTACTGTGATTTTAGATATAAAAACTGTTCTCCAGTTTTAACATCTAAAATCTATTTTTTTTACTTATTTTTACGGCTTTCTTGTTCTCCAGTTACAAATTGGTAAATTTACATAGCTTTTTCCTTTTTCAATATACTTTTATATGCCCTTTCCATTACTAATTTCTTTCTTTTGATAGAAATTGAAATATAATATTTTTGTTATTCGTAAATTTGGATATAATTATCACTCCCATATTAAATAAATTTAATAATCGACTATCAATGCAGGGTATAACGTAAAAATCAATATTTGTCAGCGCCCTTTTTTAATTTTTTTCTGCAAAAATTATTAGAAGATTTCCCATCTAAAATATTCTTCTTATAAATAAAAAAATTTCTGTGATAGCGTAAGCGTATTACAGAAAATCTGAAGTTAAATATTTTTCAAAAATAATGTGGTATTTTTTAGTACCCAAACTTCACCAGCTTAGTGTCTTGACACTGTTTTCGCTGTTTAGGGCAAAATACCCTATTACCTTTTTGCCCGCTGAGAGAGAAATTTCTTTGCACATTTTATATAAAAATTGTGTAAAAAAATAAACTAAATGATGTATAAAACTTTTAGTTTATTTAAAATTTTTTACTTAATTATTGTACTTAATATATGATGGATTTTAAACGCAATAGTTAAAAATTTTTAACATAATTGTAAATATTTGATAATCTCTTTTTCACTTCACTTATATTTATTTTATATTTATCATCCAGTACATATTTATGTTGCATATAATTGAATTCTTGAACTAATTCTTCACTAAAATCTAATTTAAAATAATTAAAATCTTTTATTTTTGTACTAGCATTTATGCCACCAATTCTAACACTTTCTTGTTCTCCTTTATTATTTAAAAGATTTTTTATATTATCATTTTCAAATAATACAGAAATATCATATAAATGTTTTGATGTATCTTTGAACATATTTCTAATATAATAGAATTCAGTAGCAAAAATTTTATCTATAAACATTCTTTCTATTTTAATAATATTTATATCAAATTTGGATACATTAAATTGTTCTTCTAAAATCTTTTTTTCATTATCATTAGATAATTTATAGATAAGTGGCTCGATACAATATTTTTGATAAGGCTCACTAACAGTAAAAGAAGTTGCTTTAACTTGTATTATTCCTGCTCTATGTAACTGTTCTTGGTTCATATCATAAATAGAATTATATTTATATATTCCAATAACACTTCCTTTGTTATCAATACAATCTTCTTTAGATAATTGTAGTCCTTTAATTTTATATCCCAAAGCTGATTGTTTTAATCTATTCTTATTTTTAGTATTTGATTAATCTGGAAGAACTTTTACTGTTAAATCTATATCTTCTGAAAAGCGATTCATTGTATCTAATATTTTATAAATTGCAGTTCGACCTTTAAAATATGCTTGTAATTCATCTTGATTTTCTGATAGATTTTTTAATATAGTACACACATATAATCTTTTTCTATAATATCAGAGTTGATGTCTAAACGTGTGGTTAAGTTATCTATGAATTCTTTAAATAATTCTCTGTTTAAATGTAAATTCATTTATATCTCCTATCTTGCTAGGACAAGTATTTTATTTATAACAGTTCTACTTTTTGTATCCATAGCATATTTAATTATTTTTTCAAAATCTAATTCATTTTCAGCAATAAAATTATAAATTATTTTATCTGGATTTTCGACTTCAATATCAATATTATCTTTGTTCTCAATCAAATCAAATAGTTGTAAATATCTATAGTTATTATTATTTACTTCAATATTGAAATATACTGTTTTGCACTCTATAACAAGTGTATCTGACAAGAATGTAAAAATACAAAGGAGCAATGAACTCTTAATCTGACGGTCGGAGGTTCCACCCATCTATGGTGTACCATATAAGAAATAGAAAGGTTTTTATACTCTCTCTTTTTACATAAACTTATTGCAATTTAATTGCTAAACATTATTGACAATTGCCATAAATAATATCAAAATGTGGTATATAGAAGAGAGATGTGGCAATTAAATTTATCAAAAAAGATATGAACAAAATAAAATGTCCATATCCTTATTTTACACCCAATTTATCATAAATATCCTTAATTTTCTGTACATCCTCTGAATTAGCTTCTTTTATTAATTTTATGGTATCAAACCTTGTTTTTAAAGGCAGTCCTTCTGGACCAATATCCTTAACAATTCTAGTTATCCACATAACTGGCAACAAAGGTGGAAACTTCTTTAAGATTGGGAACTTTTCTTTCATTATTTTCATTTCAGGAAATAATAATTTAATAAAAAACTTAAATTTTCCGTTATTCTTACCAATCGAATAATTCACTCTATTATTAAGATTAGATCCTTTTAATATAAAGGTTTCTATTTCATCAAAATCATCAACGTTATCTGTTCCAAACCATTTATAAGCTATATTTTTAATATTTTCTGCAAAATCTTGTATTTCAAAATCTTCGAATATTTGAGACAATTTATCATAATCCAAAGAATTTTTGTAAGTTTCATTATATAAGTAAACATCTAAAATATCTTTCATTTTTATTCCAGTAAATTTAAAATGACTTAATAGATGAAGGATACAAAAGACATAGGCGTTATTGATATCTAATTGATATATATTTTCGTAATCTTTATATTTGATGCATATAGGCCAGATATTATTAAAATATTCATAACCAATGACATCTTTTTCTAAAACTAGTTTTCTATGGAGTTCTACAATCATAAAAGGAACTTTTTCAAAAACTAGATGTTTTTCATGATTGTGACATCTATGATATCCCATATTTTTCATAATTTGAGAGGATTTTTGAAAATTAATATCTTCAACTAAGATATCAACATCACACATTTGTCTCATATAATTTTGTGGATAGATATTTTTCATAAGTGCACCTTTTACAACTAATGTTCTTATCTTATTTTTTTCAAAGGTAGTTAATATTTTTTCTATTTCAATGTTCTGATTTGTATCTTTTACAATTTGGGTTGTATAATCTTGATCAATTTGATTTTTTATCTTTTCCGATTTGCAATATTTTTGAGCCCAGTTTTCTAAAAAATTACTAAGATTATTAATTTTAGCCAACTGATACAATTTTTCTTCATCTATATCATTATATGATGTATATTCTTTTTCCCATAAAAAACATTTAACAATTTCTAATAAAATTTTAGCTTCTTTCATTTGTTTTATCCTTCTTCTTTATATTTTTATTTTCTACTACATATTCTGTATCACAAAGTTTTGCTATGCTGTTTCGGTGGGTAACAATAATACAGGTTATATTTTGCAAATTTTTGATATTGTTTATTACATCTTCTTCTGTTTTACTATCTAAACTAGAAGTAATTTCATCTAAAATTAGGATAGGGGCTTTACTTGCAATTGCTCTTGCAATAGATATTCTTTGTATTTGACCTTCTGATAAACCACTACCTCTTTCACCAATTTTTGTATCTAATCCTTTTTCTAATTGATTGATAAAAGATTTACAACAACTTACTTCTAAAGCTTTTTCTAAATCAGCATCAGAAATGCTAGGATTTACAAAAGTTATATTTTCTCTAATTGTACCACTTAATATTAATTTTCCTTGTGGTACATAGGAAAACATATTTCTAGTGTCTACATTGATAGGTTGCCTGTTACCATCTTTTAGATTAAAATAAATTTCACCAGCATTTTTTTGAATAATACCTAAAATTAATTTTAATAAAGTACTTTTTCCAATTCCAGATTCTCCATAAATTACTATGTTTTCACCCTTTTTTACGGTTAGATTTAACTTATCAAAGATTTGTTTATCTTTATAAGTAAAATCAACATCTTTCATTACAATACTATCTAAGTTATCGTATAACTTTTCGCTATCAATATTATTTACAATCACATCTTTTTCAATATTCTCAAGCTCGATAATTCTTTCTGCTGAGCCTATCATGTGGAATACATTTTGAACTGACCTAGAAAGGTCTATGATAGGTGCCTGAATTTGTGTTACTAATTGTACAATTGAAGTAAGACCACCAACCGTAATGTTTTTCATAAATAAATTGTAAGCACTCCATATTAAGGCATAAATATATACAATCTGAAAAATAGTATTAAGTCCTGTATTAGAAGCAATTGAAATGGTTCTTTGTTTCATTTGTAGACGATACTTTTTATTTTGTAATTCATGAGATTTATCTAAAATAGGATTTTCGGCTTGGAAAATTTTTATAACAAGTATATTTTCGAATACTTCTTTAAAAAATAAACCTACATTGGCATTTGCTTCTTGTACTTTTTTGTGAATGTTTTTTAGATATGGTTTGAATAAATTAATTACGACAAATAGCACAATGCCACCAAGTAATAAAATTCCTACAAATTGTCTGCTAATTTGAAATAAAAAAATAACAGCACAAATAAGTTTTGTAAGCATTGATAGAATATTTGGAATTAACGAAACTAAAATGTCAATAATAATGTCAACATCTGAAATAATTCGGGTCATTAAATCTCCACTATGAAATTTTGTTATTTTTTCATAATTTCGTTTTAAGATATTTTCTAAAATGTCTTGTTTAAAATTAATTTCTAATTTAGCTCTTGTAACAGCATCAATAGAAGCTAATATCGCTCTAAGTGCAATGGCTATTAGTGCAATGATAATTAATTGTATGATATATGTTTTTAGCTCTGTGCTGGTTCCCGTTGTTGCGGAATCAATGACGTGTTTCGATACCAATATTAAATAAATACTTAAAAAAGAGTATATAATATTGATAACATTTAATAATATAAAATTGAGACGAGTTGATTTTGTTTTACGAAAAATCCATTTTATCGTTTTAATATCTTTCAATTTTCTATTCCTTTCACTAAAATTATCATTTGTTCCTATTCTTCTATCAGATTAGAAGTTTTTAAATTATTGATAAATTTTTCTACGTCTGCTTTTGCCTTATTGTTATCTAAATTATATTTTTTGGATAGCTTGTCCGCAATTTCCTCTAGGCTTGTGTCTTCTTGTAATAAGTCCCACACAAATTTAGAAGAAGGCGATAATTTTATCATTCCTTGAAATTCGTTTACTAATTCTCCTGTTGGAACAGCAACGATGGTATCCGCAATTTCTCTGGTTACAAATCCTTCTTTAATTTTCATTGGTTATTTTCTCCTCTCATGGTATTATAAGATAATTTTACTGCTTCTTCACTCATATCACAACATAGTTTATAGATAGGAATTTCTTTTAAGATAATATCCATAATATCTAATAATTTTAACATTTGTTCTTTTGTTAGCCTTTTTACTGTTTGTTCGAAAAATAAAGAAACAGCTTCTTTTGGCTCGATTCTTTTAATGGAGTTTTTGGTTGCTTGTTCAATAAAACAAATTCCTTTTATTTTTGCTCTTGTATTTTTACTGATGTCATGTTTCCCTGAAAAAGGCGTTCCGTAAGAATATATGCCATCTTCCATGATTCGAATGGCTGGTTTATCATCATTTAATATGTAGGGATTTTTTTCACTTAGATATTTTAACCATAAGGATGTATGAGTGGATTTTCCTGTTCCACAATTGGCAGAAAATAGATAGGCTTCTTCATCTATGACAACTGCTGATGCATGTAAGAGACACCCGTTGTAATTTAATAAACCTTTATAAAAAGTGGTTCCCATTATCATGTATTCTGCAAGGTCATCTGTTAATAGTTCATCAAATTCTTGCTCTTTTTGGATTGCTTCATCTCTAACTGTAATTCTAAAGTCTCTTTCTATATTTTCTTCACAGATATATTTTTGGGTCCTTTTATTTGTTGTATCAAATTTAGCATTGAATTCTACGATTAGGTCTGCTATTTTATATTTCATTTTGTACCTCTTCTGAATTTTATTCTATATTTTATCTTTTATTATTTTACTATATAATGGTTCCTTTTGTCTATTGTTTATATGATTTTTACTATATTTTATAGTAAAATGAGACAGAGTGTCTACTCTATCTCAAATGATTTGTAAAATTATTAATCTAATTTATAGGCTTTCTATATTGATATTATTATAATAGTTATTATTATATTTCTGGTATAAAATTACATATACTAAAAACCTCCAATATTGTTAGTAGTAGTATTTTCAATGGGACTTGCTGACCCTTTAGTAGAAGATGTAGACATTGGTATAATTAGTGCATCTAATTCATCATAATTTGTTGCCATTTGTAGTACCTCCTTCAATTTTACTAATCTTTACATTTATATTATAACAAAAGAAACTTATTTTGTCAACTGATTTATGTAAAATGAAAATGGTATTATGATTAATTTATGATAATGTCTTAAGTAATAACTTTTAAAAATGTCCCAA
>CASDJM010000077.1 GCA_949280815.1 uncultured Clostridia bacterium
CAGGAAATGTATATGGGGTGTATGATATGGCAGGAGGAGCATGGGAATATGTAGCTGGAATATACACAGGTGGAGCATCTAATGATGTTAGAAGTTTATTGTGGGATTCTAATAATTCAAAATATGTTGATCAATATACAGAAACCACGGGTTCAAAATCAACTTATTATGGAAATACAAACAAATATGGAGATGCTGTATATGAAACTTCTAGTTCTGGCAATAGCAATACTGGTAGTTGGGACTTGGGTTACTCTTTATTTCCTATTTCTAATTATCCAGTGTTCATACGTGGAGGTCGTGCTAACAGTGGTAGCAGCGCTAGTGTATTTGCATTCGACAGCGACCAAGGTGAAGCTGACCCTACCTGCAGTTTCCGTCCAGTAGTGCTTAGTTCCCAACCATAACTTTGTTACTTGAAACTTGGTAAGAAAGTTAGAAAAAATTTACGCATGGAGCTTATCAACTCTAGTGTGTAAATTTTTATTATATATACTAAAGCAGGAGTGGTATCGTAATGTGCTACTTTTGCTTTTTTATATATCACGAAAATTCATAAAAAAATTAGCAGATAGTATTGACAAGTGCTAAAAATGGGTATAATATATAGAAGGTTAGCAATCAAGTTGGAAGAGTGCTAAAAGAGGTGAAAAAGTTGTTAGATGAAAGAAAAAAGAAAGTCTTACAAGCAATTATAGAAGAATATATTAATACAGCAGAACCAGTAAGTTCAAATGCACTAACACAAAATTATGGTTTGGAATGTAGTAGTGCCACGATTAGAAATGAAATGTCAGAATTAGAAAAAAGTGGCTTTTTAGATAAAACTCATACCTCAAGTGGAAGAATACCATCAGCTAAAGGATATCGATACTATGTGGATGAACTTTTAAATGATAATGACATTAGCTTGGAAGAAGTCAAATATATCAGTTCAAAGCTAGAAACGAAAGTAAATGAAATTGAGGACTTAACAAAAATAGCAGCCAACACCATATCAGAAGTAACTCATTACACGACTGTTTCTATTGGACCAAAAGCAACAACACAATTAATTGAAGAAATCAAATTTGTTTTATTAGGAACTAGAATGATGATGGCAGTTATCTTAACAGATTCAGGATTAGTGAAAGAAACAATTATTAAATTTGATGAAGATATCAATGAAAAACAAGTGGAAACGATAAATTACATGTTCAATAACAAATTGAAAAATCAGCCAATCGAAACAATTAATCGACCACTAGAAGAATACTTATATGATGAAATGACTTATAGTGTGAATGTAATCAAACCAATTATTGAGCAAATAAAAAAGGTTTTAGAAGAAGATAATAAAATTTATTTAGAAGGAACGAATAAATCATTCGACTTACCAGAATTTAATAGTTTAGAAGTGGCCAAGAATTTTGTTAATATATTAGATACCAAAGAATTAGTAGCAGATATGCTGAATTCAGGATTTGCCGAAGATATTAATGTGTATATTGGAGAAGAAAATGAAAAGCAAGAATTGAAAGATTTCAGTGTAGTTACTTTTAAACATAAGGTGAATGGAAAAGATATCGGAACCATTGGAATTATAGGACCTAAAAGAATGGATTATTCGAAAGTTATTTCTGTTATGAAATATATCAATAAAAAATTAAATGGCAATAATTAATTAACAAGATTTTATTTTAAAAGTTTTAAAAATAAAAAGAAGAGGGGGAAAGATAGATGGAAAATGAAACAAATAATGAGGAAGAATTAGAAAATAAGGTAACAAATAGCGAAACAGGAGAACATCAAGACATGGTACCAAAACAAGATTATGACGAATTGGATGACCGATATAAAAGAATATTGGCAGAGTTTGAGAATTTCAAAAAAAGAAGTGGTAAGGAAAGAGAAGGTTTATATAATTCTATTCTTTCAGATGTTGTAGAAGTCATTCTTCCAGTATTGGATAATTTAGAAAATGCGATGAAAGTAGAAACTCAAGATGAGGAGTACAAGAAGGGAATAGAACTTGTGCTAAAACAGTTCCAAGAGGTTCTTGTTTCTAAAGGAGTGGTAGAAATAAAAGCAGTAGGAGAAACTTTTGATCCTGAACTTCATGAGGCAGTGAGTAGTATTCAAGATGAAAATTTGGGTGAGAAAGAGATTGCACAAGAGTATAGAAAGGGCTATAAAATAGGAAATAGAGTGATTAGACATTCGATGGTAGTTGTAGCAAATTAAACGAATTACAAGCAATAGTTTACTTCGTTAAACTTCATAAAAAATTTTTCGATGTATCAATGTACTATCTCAAAAATTTTTACTTGTTTGCCTTGTAATGTACTACTTCTAATTTGTTTAGTAAAGATTTGAGGGAAAATAGAAAATGAATAAAGAAATTGAAAGAAAATACGCTGTAAAATATTTGCCAAAGGATTTAAAAGTTGAAAAAGTAGAAGAAATTGAACAAGCTTATTTGTATGAAGATGTAAATACTAATATAAGAATTAGAAAAATCCAAATAAAAGAAGCAATTCATTATATTTACACAGTAAAAACAAAAGGTGATACGCGGAATTAGCAATTATGGAGTTAGTTCAAAATATGAAATAGAAAGTAATATCACAAAAGAATACTACGAAACATTATTGACAAGAAAAATAAGTAATAAAATTATCAAAACAAGAATTGTAGTACCAATTCAAAACAAGCTTAAAGTGGAAATCGATATTTATTATGATTGTTTGCAAGGTTTTTTAACAGCAGAAGTGGAATTTCCAAGTGAAGAAGAAGCAAATCAATTTGAGAAACCAGATTGGCTAGGAGAAGAGATAGGCTACCAAGAATTATCAAACCGAAAACTAGCTCATATGGATGAAAAACAATTTAAAAGCAAAGTTTCACAAGAAATTTTGAATCAGAATAAAAGAATAATAGAAAAGCTAAATCAGCTCATAAAAAATAGTTATTAATTTTTAAGTTAGCTGTTAGCGAGAAACGAGCGTTACAGATAACTTATGCAAAATTACAAAGTAATATATTAAAATTAAAGGGAGGAATTTAAAAATGGGGAAAATTATAGGAATTGACCTAGGAACAACAAATTCGTGTGTAGCAGTAATGGAAGGTGGGGAGCCAGTTGTTATACCAAACTCAGAAGGAAGTAGAACAACGCCATCTGTTGTAGCATTTTCACAAAATGGAGAAAGATTAGTAGGACAGATTGCAAAACGTCAAGCTGTTACTAATCCAGATAATACTGTTATATCAATCAAAAGAAAAATGGGAACAAACGATAAAGTTAATATAGAAGGTGATAAATTTTCACCACAGGAAATTTCAGCTATGATATTACAAAAATTAAAAACAGATGCTGAAAACTATTTAGGACAAAAAGTAACACAAGCTGTTATTACGGTTCCAGCTTACTTTAGTGATAGTCAAAGACAAGCAACCAAAGATGCTGGTAAAATAGCAGGACTTGAAGTCTTAAGAATTATCAATGAGCCAACAGCAGCTTCGCTTGCTTATGGAATGGATAAAGAACAAGATCAAAAAATCATGATTTATGACTTAGGTGGAGGAACTTTTGACGTTTCTATCTTAGATATTGGTGATGGTGTATTTGAAGTTTTAGCAACAAATGGTAATACCAGATTAGGTGGAGATGACTTTGATGAAGCAATTATCAACTATCTAGTAGATGAATTTAAAAAATCAAATGGAATTGATTTAAAAGCTGATAAGATGGCAATGCAAAGATTAAAAGAAGCAGCAGAAAAAGCAAAAATCGAATTATCTGGTGTGCAACAAACACAAATCAATTTACCATTTATCACGGCAGATTCAACAGGACCAAAGCACTTAGATGTTAATCTAACAAGAGCTAAATTTGAAGAATTAATTCATGATTTAGTAGAAGCAACTGCAGGACCAGTTAATCAAGCTTTAAAAGATGCAGGTCTAACACCAAATGATATTCATAAAGTATTATTAGTAGGTGGTTCTACAAGAGTTCCAGCTGTGCAAGAAGCAGTAAAAAGAATTACAGGAAGAGATGCCGATAAAGGAATCAACCCAGATGAATGTGTTGCTATCGGTGCAGCAATTCAAGGTGGCGTATTATCAGGAGATGTAAAAGACTTAGTATTATTAGATGTAACACCATTATCATTAGGAATTGAGACATATGGTGGAGTATTCACTAAATTAATTGAAAGAAATACAACTATTCCAACCAAAAAATCACAAATTTTTTCAACCGCAGCAGATGGTCAAACATCAGTTGAAGTTCACGTGCTACAAGGAGAAAGAGAAATGGCTGCTTACAACAAAACATTAGGAAGATTTCAATTGACAGGAATTCCAGCAGCGCCAAGAGGAGTTCCACAAATTGAAGTAACTTTTGATATCGATGCCAATGGTATTGTACATGTATCTGCAAAAGATACAGCAACAGGAAATAGCCAAGATGTATCTATTACAGCTTCTACAAACTTAACAGATGAAGATATCGATAGAGCAGTAAAAGATGCAGAAGCTCATGCAGAAGAAGATAAGAAGAAAAAAGAAGAAATTGAAGTGAAGAATAACGCGGAAAGCCTAATTTATAATAGTGAGAAGACATTAACTGACTTAGGTGACAAAATTAGTGGAGAAGAAAAAGCAAAAGTAGAAACAGAAATAGAGAATACCAAAAAAGCTGTTGAAACAAACGATATAGAAAAAATTAAAGAAGCAACAGAAAAATTGACAAAAGTATTCTATGACATGTCAGAAAAACTATATAAAGCGGCTAATCCAAATGGAACAGCTGGATCAGAAGGTGCAGATGCAAGCCAAGCAACAGGAGCGGAAGATGCTAATGATGGAACAGTTTATGATGCAGATTATAAAGTAGAAGACGACGACAACAAATAGAAAGAAAAGAGGGATTGAGGGATGCCCTTAGCTGTTATGAGTGCAAACGAATTACAGATAAGTAATACTTTTAGGTACGTTCCTTAAAATCCCTCTTTTAGAAGTAGAAAATATTTCTAAAAATCTAATTTAAGGAGATTAGTAAATGCAATATGATGAAGATGAAATTGATGAAAGAAAATATTTTCTTGATTCTAATAGAGAAAAAATATATGCAGAAAAAGGAAGCGGACATAAAGTGTTAGCATATAAAATATTACACAATATAGGATTAGATATGCTCTATTATTATTATTATTATTATTATGATAGAGTGTCAGTAGCAATGTTTTTGATTTATTGTGGCTATGTGCTAGTTGATGAAGCAGAGAGAAGGTATAAACTTAAATTAGATGATTTCTGATAGGGAAGTACAGAGTTTACAGCTGTTGGTTATTGTTCTGTTGCAATAGATGAAGATTATATAGAATATCTAAACAATGAATATGGTGTGGAAGGAAATATTGTTGAAGATAGATACGAAACAGCAGATATAAAAGAAAAGAAGCTAATAGATGAAATAATAGAAAAAGTAAAAGCAATAAGAGAATCAAGAAAAGAAGAGAAGTATGAAGAAAGAGAACAAGATGAGAATGAGAGATAAAAATACGAAATAAATCTTTAGGAGGAAAAAGAATGGCAAGCAAAAGAGATTATTATGAAGTATTAGGTGTCAATAAAAATGCAACAGACGATGAGTTAAAAAAAGCTTATCGTAAATTAGCAAAAAAATATCACCCAGATGCCAATCCAGATGACAAAGCAGGAGCGGAGGCAAAGTTCAAAGAAGTCAATGAAGCTTATGAGAATTTATCTGATCCACAAAAAAGAAAAATGTATGACCAATTTGGAACAACTGATCCACAAGGGTTTGGAGGAGCAGGCGGACCTTTTGGTGGTCAAGGAGGATATTATTCTTATAGTAGCTCTGATTTTGGTGACTTTGGCGATTTAGGAGATATTTTTTCATCTTTCTTTGGTGGTGGATTTGGAGGAAGAAATTCATCTACTAGAAGGCAATCAGATCCTAGAAAGGGTGCTGACTTGAATTTAAACATGGATATTACATTTGAGCAAGCATTTTTAGGAGTTGAAAAAGAAATTATTATTACTAGAAATGACACTTGTGATACTTGTCATGGAAGTGGAGCAAAGCCAGGAACATCTAAAACAACCTGTACAGTATGTAATGGAACAGGTCAAGTGACACAAGTACAAAATACTATTTTAGGACAAATGCAAACAAGAAGAACTTGTAGTGCTTGTCATGGAACAGGAGAAGTCATCAAAGAACCATGTGAGACTTGTCATGGAAAAGGAACTATAAGAAAACAGCCAAAAATTAAAGTAAAAATTCCAGCAGGAATTGATGATAACCAAACCGTTGTCCTAAGAGGAGAAGGAGAACCAGGCGAAAAAGGTGGACCAAAAGGAGATTTATATATTACTGTTAGAATTAAAAGACATAGTATCTATACAAGAAAAGGAAATAATGTTTTATGTGAGGTGCCAATTACTATTACACAAGCGACTTTAGGTGCAGAACTAGAAATACCAATGGTGGATGGTACAAAGGAAAAATATAAAATTCCAGATGGTACACAAACAGGTAGCAAATTTACAATCAGAAATAAAGGTTTCAAATCGGTTAATTCAAGCAATGTAGGAGATTTTGTGTTTACTGTAACAGTACAAACACCAAAGAAATTGACCAAAGAACAAAGAGATTTATTAATGCAATTGGCTAAAACAATGAATGAACAACCACCTATAAAAAAACGTGGATTATTTGGATAAAAAAGATATATATTATAGAATGAAGTGAACCCAAATTGTTAGACAAAAATGTTTAGCAAGGAGGGTTCATTTT
>CASDJM010000078.1 GCA_949280815.1 uncultured Clostridia bacterium
ATAGTAATTTGTGTAGTATTGCAAATATTAACAATGCTGCATTAACAAAAGCAACTGTATGATAAGGAGGGTTTATCATGAAATTTACCAAATGTAAAAAATTGTTGGCTGTTACATCAATGGTAGCATTAGTTGGCTCTGTGACAGCGTTTGCAGATACCTATATAAATGAAAATTTTGTAGATGGCTATGGAAAGTATATGCTTGATGTAAATTCCTCATCTGGTATGAGGTCATGTGATGCATGTGCATGGGGGTCAAAAGAGTATGATTATAAAGTAAAGTTAACAACAGTTTATAGTGATGGACAAGAAGTGGTAAGAGATACAGGATATAATGCAGGAAGTGCAAGAATAACAAGTTCATATGAATGGGCGGAAGATTATCAGGCATTTATGGCTGTACGATATGGTACACGGATAAGAGATAGTGTTATAGTATCAGGCAGTTAATTAATAATTTTACCTTAGAAAATAGTCTAAAAGCTGTTTTCTAAGGTGATTTTAAGGAGAAAAATTATGAAAAAAAAAGTATATATATCAGTAATTAGTTTTTTAGCTTTATTTATTATTGGTTGCAATGATAATAATATACCTGAAGAGAAAAACACACAAGAACATAATATAACTATAGAAAACCCTAGTGCAGATGTTCAAAATGATAAAGATTCTCTTAGCTCTTTTTATACAAATTTTGTGATTCAAGATAAATATAGAGTATATAGAATAATAGAAAAATCAAAAAATATGGATATTAATATAGCAATACCAAATTGGCAGCCTGAAGATGCTGCAGTAATTGATACGGCCGATTTTGTTAATGCGATAGATGATGAAATGTCTGATATTACACAAAAAAGAATTGATTTTTTAAAAGAAAAATTAAAACCAAGTGGTATGTCCAAAGAATGGAAAGATTCAAAACAACTATTTATGGAATTTAAAACTCCATATATAAAAGAATATACTTCGGATATATTTCTTCAGGATGCAATTACATCAGAAACAACAAGTGCTAAAGGGTTATGGGATTTTTTACTGCGTAATAATCAGGAAGCAGTAGATAAATATGATGTGGTTTGTGTGTCTGTAAATATGTATGAAGAATTTTATCGTTTTTCAAATTCAACAAAGTTGTTAATTTATGGGGTTCCAGAAGACACTTTTGAAAGTAATTTAAGTACAGAAAATGGAAGATATAAATATCCTAAAACAGATATAATACTAGAAAAATATCATAATGGAGAATGTCAGTTAGATACAATAGTTGAAATAGAGCTTACAAAGAGTGGTAACTATTATATGGATTTTTCAGAAATTATAGAGAAAGATGAATATAAAGATATTATAATGGAAATGGAATTGACAGGTGAAATAACCGATGAATATACATATGCGTGGTATGGCTTTGAATATAAAATTACTAATGAGCAGGCTTATCAAGACTGGAAAGCAGAAAATATAGATAAATTTGTATATTGAAAACATATAGTAAAGAATAAAAAATAAAGGATTTAATTTTATTAATTCATATTGAAAATTTTGCTATATGCAAAAGATGTAAGAACTTAAAAATAAGTGATAATAATTTTTATGATAAAATTATAAATACATAGTTTTTTATACTAAAATAAGTAAGTGATATTATTATATATATAAATATTTAATATATATAAATATCACTTGTTTTTTTATTTATACATGATATAATAAATTTGTACTAAAATAAATAATATAAATAAATGAAAATATAGGTAGTATCATCAAATTTTTTCATAATATCTTACAAAAGCAAAATATAAAAAATAATTTGTTCAATGCTTATTGTTAAAAAGCTTACTATGGAAGATTGATGCATACACACCATTAAGAAAAACACAGAAAATTACAAAAGAAACTTTTATTTGTAAGTTGAGAGTGTCAGAGGAGGTGAAAACAAAAGATTCATATCAATATACTAAATAGTAACTTGTGTAGCATTGTAGATATCAATGATGCTATATTAACAAAAGCAACCATATGATAAGGAGGGTTTATCATGAAACTTAGCAAATGTAAAAAATTATTGGCTGTTACATCAATGGTAGCATTAGTTGGCTCTGTGACAGCATTTGCAGATACTTATATAAATGAAAATTTTGTAGATGGATATGGCAAGTATATGCTTGATGTAAATTCCTCATCTGGTATGAGGTCATGTGATGCATGTGCATGGGGGTCAAAAGAGTATGATTATAATGTAAAGTTAATAACAGTTTATAGTGATGGACAAGAAGTGATAAGAGAAACAGGATTTACAGCAGGAAGTGCAAGAATAACAAGTTCATATGAATGGGCAGAGGATTATCAGGCATTTATGGCTGTAAGAGATGGCATAGAAATAAGAGATAAAGTTTGGGTATCAGGCAGTTAATGAATGATTTTGCCTTAGAAAACAGTTTAATAGCTGTTTTCTAAGGTGATTTTAAGGAGGATTTATGAAAAAGAAAATATATATATTATTAATTGCTTTTTTAGCTTTATTTATTATTGGTTGCAATGATAATAATATACCTGAGGAGAAAAATACACAAGAACATAATATAACTATAGAAAACCCTAGTGCAGATGTTCAAAATGATAAAGATTCTCTTAGCTCTTTTTATACAAATTTTGTGATTCAAGATAAATATAGAGTATATAGAATAATAGAAAAATCAAAAAATATGGATATTAATATAGCAATACCAGATTGGCAGCCTGAAGGTGATGCAGTGATTGATACAGCTGATTTTGTTAATGCAATAGATGATGAAATGTCTGATATTACACAAAAAAGAATTGACTTTTTAAAGGAAAAATTAAGACCAAATGGTATGTCTAAAGAATGGAAAGATTCAAAAGAGATATTTATAGGATATGCAACTCCATATATAAAAGAATATACTTCTGATATAGTTGCTGAGACTGTAAATAAAAGAATACTAATAAGGACTAAGTCATTATGGGATTTTTTGCTGAAAGATAATAAGGAGACCATAAATAAATATAACATATTTTGTATTTCTATTAATATGTATGAAGGATTTTATCATTCTTCAAATGCAACAAGGTTGTTACTTTATGGAGTTCCAGAAGAGACTTTTAAAGATACTATTAAAATTGAAGATGGTAAGTCAGTAAGGGAATCATCAGAAACCATATTAGAAAAATACAATAATGGAGAATGTAAGCTAGATATTTTAACAGATATAGAACTTACAAAAAGTGGTAATTATTATATGGATTTTTCAGAAATTATAGCCAATAATACTTATCAAAATATTATTTTAAAAATAGAATTGACAGGTGAAGTAACCGATGAATATACATATGCGTGGGAAGGTTTTGAGTATAAGACTGTAAATGAACAGGCTTATCAAGACTGGAAAGCAGAAAATGTAGATAAATTTATATATTAGGAGGAGATAAACGTATGAAAAACAAAATTAAAAAAATTTTAGCTGTCGCAGCAATGACAGCATTAGTTGGCAGTATAACAGCATTTGCAGACACTTATATTAGTAATTCATTTCAAGATGATTATGGAAAATATATGTTTGAAGTAGATTATGCATCAGGTATGAGAAATTGTAATGTAGAAGCATGGGGGTCAGATAACTATCAATATAAAATATTGTTGACAATTTATTATAAAAATATAGCACCAGTAGACCGAAGTACCAAATTTGAATCAGAATATGTAAAGATAGATAATCCATATGAGGAAGTGGATGATTATGAGGCTACAATCATTGTAAGAGAAGGTATAATGATAAGAGACATGGTTACAGTATCAGGCAGTTGATAGTAAAACAAAATTTATTATATTTTACAAGTTTTATTTATGTTAATAATATATTTTTGCATTAGAAAATAGTTTTTATAATTATTTTCTAATGCAATTTATAGGATTGTTAAAAAAATTATCATCAAATATAGTTATAATTTATTGAAATAATTGTCATATATAATATGAATTTTTTATTTTGCAACGACCTCTAATGATGGATTGTTAAAGTTTAATATTGTAGATGAAAGGTCTATCAATTTATGAGTATAAAAGCTGTTCTAAAAATTTTAATAACAATGATAAAAAGAAATATATTGTTATCAATACTGCTGGTTCTTATGAGTTTCATCTCAATATATATGGTAGACGAGAGTATGTGCAATTATTTGTATGAACTGCGAATAATTGATGTATTTAAGAATACATATTCCGAAAAAACAGAAGATATAAATACTATAACACAACCAAGTTTTGATGAAAGTAAAGTTCAGCAGCATTATGATTTTTTAGAAAGAATGAAAGAAGTCGATAAAATAAAATATTATGGGAAATTTAGTATAAGTAATTTTTTTTCAGAAAGTTTTGATTTGCCTGATAAATTTAAAATACATGATACAATATTACAAATTGTTATTACTGAGCAATCAACGCTTGATTTGGGGAATTTTTATTTGACACAAGAAGAAAAAAATATATTAAAAAATCATGATGATAATATATATCCTATTTTTATTGGCAGTGATATGAAAGATTTTTTATCTTTAGGTGATATACTTACATTTAAACATAGAGATGAAAAATTTATTGTTGCTGGAGTATTAAAAAAAGGTGCAAATGCTCCAAGCAGATGGGGGGTTACTCCATATTCTGATACGTTGATGGATACAAAAATGCTTGTTTGTGTGGATGATGTAGATAAATTTACGAATGATATAGATGATTATATTTATTATGTATGTGATGAGAAAGATAATGAAGAGGTGTCCAGTCAGCTTAGAAAATTGTCAAAAGAATGTGACTATGATATATGGATTGATAATAAACAAGAATCAATACAGTCTTGGCGAATCAGTAATGGAATGTCTGATAATAAACGCTTTATAGCGACAGTTATGCTTTTATTTCTTGCAGTTATATCTGTAACAACCGTAGTGACAGCAATGTGTATGATGAAAACACGAGAATATGGAATTATGTATACAATTGGTGTAACATTTGGCGATATAAAAAAATTGATAATCCTTTATGATATTCTTGTTGTGCTGTTTGGTTCAGTATGTGCATGGTTATTCAAAGATTATAAAATCAATGAAATGTATCCTAATAATGGAAAATTTGAATTTTACCGCAATATGTGGATAACTACACACAATATTATTATGCCAATCCTTATATTGATTTGTGGATGTGTCATTGTTTTAGCTGCCTCTTATGTTCCATTAAAGATAATGAAGCGAAAAAGTCCAGCAGAAATGATAAAAAAAGGGTCAATGCAGATAAAAGCATCAAGAGTAAAAGTGTTTCGATATCAATTTGTATCTATATGTTTTATCGTTGGACAACTTATTGCATATATAGCTGTTTTTGGCGCGCTTCAGATATATAACAGTGCAATTATTAAAGAAAATGAACGAAAAAATGCAATTTATGCTTATAGGATAACAGCACAGGCAAGTGTGTCTGGAAAAGATATTTTATCGCAGGCAAATAAGGGCGTGAATAAAGGAAATATTTTGCTTAGCGGAAGAATGTCTGTGGCATGTGAGCAGACAAATGGTTTAAATGATAGGGCGGAATTATTATTAAAGATTAGCGAGGAGCTTCCCTATAAAGTTATAAGCGGGCATATACCAGGAACACAGGAAGAAGATGCAGGAAAAAGAGTTGTAGCAGTAGGAAGAAAAAAGTACAGAAATGCCATTGATAAAGATGGCAAAAAGTATTTAACATATTGTATGGAAGAATATGAAGTAGTGGGGGTGCTTGGAAGCGAGTCGGATTATTGGGATAACAGAGTTGTTTTTCATATTGATTCCATAGGAGAGAGGACATTAAATTACATATTAGATAAAGAAAATAATTTTGAAATTCATATAGATAGCAACAACTATACAATAGATGAATTAAAGGAAGAATATGATACATTATATACCAATATTGTCAATGCGGATAATATGGCGTCTGTTCATGCCATTGTTGATACAAGCGAGGGAGAAGAAACGCTATCAAGTACATATTATCAAGAAAATATAAGAGTGGATTATATTGTATATATCTTTTGTCTTATCAATAATGTTATCATATCTTATTTTTGGATAATATCAAGAAGAAAAGAGATTGCAGTCCGGCAGACGTTTGGATATTCAAAACTGCGTTTGGCAGGAATGTTAGTAAAGGATATGGCTATAATGCTAATAACTGCATTGGCTTTTTTTATAACCATATATTTGTTGGGAAAAAACTGGTTCAATCAGTATCTGAATGTTTATATAAAACTGGATACATTGGGAGAATTAGCAGGAATTTTAATTTTAACAACAATTATATCTGTTTTGTATCCAATATATAGAGTTATGAAAATGCAGAATGCACAAGCTGTAAATGTTGATTGAAACAATATTTAATGAAACATATAAAAAAGGAATTTTTTACTAATCAGTATTAAAAATTTTGATATATGCCAAAAATGTAAGAAATTAAAAATAAGGAATAATAATTTTTATAGCAAAATTATAAATACATAGTTTTTTATACTAAAATAAGTAAGTGATATTATTATAT
>CASDJM010000079.1 GCA_949280815.1 uncultured Clostridia bacterium
TGTTATGTTTTTTCTTTGATGTATTTTTTATATTCATTCCTTTGTAAAACTTTATTATAATGAGTTTAATGTAATATATTATATATTAAGAACATTCATAAAAATGTTCTTAATTTTTTTACCTTTCTAAATCCCCTCTTTTTCTCTTTCTTCGTGTTTAATTTGTTTTTCTGGATCTATAAAAGTATTTGTTTCTTTTTGAAAATCTCTAACTAAATTATCTTCTTCAGCAATATCAAATTTTTTACAAATCCAAGAAATGAATTTTTCTAGAGTATCCCAAAACTTATTTATTATTTTGTGTAAATGGTTATTCTCTTTTTCTAACTTGTGAATTTTGTTGTGATATTTATGCTCTAATTCAAAAGATTTTTCTTTATATTCTTCCTCAAGTTCGTCTTTTCTATTGTTAAAATCAAAGTCTAAATTATTACTTTTCTTTTTATATTCTTTTTCTAAATGTTTTACTGTATTGTTTAATTCTTCATTATCTGCAAGTACTTTCTCTCTTTCATTTTGATACTTTTCTGCTTCTTCTATAACTTTGGTTTGTCTTGATAATTCCTTATGCAAATCCATATTATCTTGATATAAATTTTGAATTAAGTCATCTTTTGGTTTTATGATTTCTTCTAAAATTTTTTCATCTCTTTTCTTTGATAATCTGTTAATATTAATGTCGGTAATATTAGGAACATCTGGTAATTCCAATTTTATATTTTTTAGAGTTTCTTTCGTTTGTTCATAATTTGTTATATTTTTATATTCTTTTAATGTATAATGAACTCTGTCTGTTTCTTCTTTTGGTAATCCTCTTTGCAAGTCAAATCCATTTGACACCATATATTCAAAAAAAGCATTTTGTAATTGCCTATAGCTATCTTTGGCTTTCCAAAATTCACTACAAGCTAATTTATCAATGGTATTTCCTTTTTTATCTACTGTGTGAACAACAGGCAAAAAAAGTAAGTGCAAATGAGGAGATTTCTCATCATAATGCACTTTTGCAGATAAAATATACTTTTCACCTAAATCTTTATATTCACATACAAATTTATATGCAGTAGCAAAATATCTTTTTGTTTCTTCTTCTCCTATTCTTTTGAAAAAGTCATTATCTGATGTAATCATATATTCACAAGCTATATTACTTACTGTTTTTATTTGTCCTTTTAAATCATATTTCTTTAAAATTTTATCAAATTCTTTCACATAATTAAATTCTGGATCTTTTAATGAATAGTTTAGATGTGATTTTGTCCTATCTATATTCTTATTTGAATAATGTTTATTTTTTCTTTCATCATGGCGATATACTGCCATTAAATTTTCTCTTTTATATTTTGCATTTCTTATTATTGCATAACTCATGTTTAACCTCCTTGCTCGTGTATATTCACACGAATAAATTTTCTTCTTTGAACTTTCTCAAAAGCACTTTTCTAAAATGTGCAGTAAACACACTACAACACTTTTTTAGCTTGTCGCTTCAAAAAGTGTTAGTGTGGCAGGGAAAAATAAATTTTTCCCCACACCCCTTTTCCTAAAAAATATCTGTATATTTTTTAGGTTTTAGTTAAAATTGCTATTTGCAACTTTAACTAAAAAAATCAGCTACCAAAGTAATTAATCTACTCTAGTAGCTGATTTTCTATATGCAAATGTCATAGCTTATACTAGCATATCTGCATTTGCATATAGTTTAGTAAAGTCATAGTTTGTATAATCTCTTTGTTCAAAGTTAGTTTTGGACTTTTTATAATTCTGTTTTGTGCTATTATATTTATTTATATTTTTATTATTATATTTATTATCCTTAAACTTTTCTTCAATAGGGGTATGTTTTGTTGGAGAGGGTATTTAACTTTTGTTAAATAGGTATCTTTGTTTTTGCTTGTTGGTATTAATTTTCTTATTTCTACTTGTTTACTATTCTTTTTGTATATCAATTCAATGTTAATATAAGTTTTATCTTTTAATGAATTTACTAATTTTGATACTTGGGTTACGATATATTTAGTAACTCACTCATAGTTTTGTTTGTTAAATAGCAATAGTTATTTTCTTTGCTCAAATATAAAATTATTGAATATATGATTTTTTCTTTATCACTTAATTTTTCATCTGTTAATATTTCTATTGGTATCCATATACCTTTTAAATTTAAGTTAGACATTCCCTCACCTTCTTCCGTTTATTCGCTTTATTTTTAATTTTTAGCCATTTTAAATTGTTTTTAGTATAATTTATATTTGTTAAATGTAGACAAAAAATTTCCATAAAAAAATTGCTTTGAACTTATTTTCTAAATTCAAAACAATTCTATAATTTTCTCGACAGTGTCGAGATTTTTTATTCTTTTTAATTTTTATCTTTAATCTTCATTATATTGTTTTCATTTATTTCCTTTTGCAAATTTTCCAATTCCTTTATTCCTTTATTATTTTCTAACACTCTCATTTGCCTTCTCGCTGATTCATTTAATTTAATTAGTCTTTCATTTTGTGGCATTCCTGCATTTATTAATTCTGCATTTGTATTTTCTAAATTACTTAAAATAACCAAATGAAGTAAATCAGTATAATCTCTCATATTTCCTTTTTCTGCTAATTCTGGATTTTGTGTTCTCCATTGTTTAGCTGTCATTCCAAATAATGCAACATTTAATACATCAGCTTCTTCAGCATAAGCATATCTCTTTTGTTCTTCTGTTAAAACTGGAACTATGTTTATTTTTATAGCATCAGTATGTACTAAATAATTTACCTTTGATAATACTCTATTAGCTTGCCATTCAATTTTGTATTGATATGATTCATTCTTTTTTAGCCTTTCAAATTCTTGAATCAAGTATAACTTAAACTCTGGAGATAACCAACTTGCAAATTCAAAAGCAATATCGCTATGTGCAAATGTTCCTCCATTGTTTCCAGACTTCGATATAATACCAATAGCATTTGTTTCCTTTATCCATCTTTGTGGAGACATATAAAAGCTATGTTTCCCAGCTTCATTTTCAAAGGTCTCGAATTCGTGACCTTTGAAATTTTCATTGTTGAGTTTTTCCCATAATCCTAAATATGATATGACATCTTTATTTCTCATCCATGCTTGTACTGGTATTTTAGGTTCTTCTGGATTTGCATATCTTGCTAAATCCGTTAATGATATATATTCCTTGTTATTTATTCTAATTACACTAACTTTATTGTTTTCAACATATATTTCAGTTTTTATTATATCTTTGCTCATATATTGTACCTTCTTTCTAATTGTGCAGATACTGTCTGCATAATTTACTTTCTATTAATTAGCATTATATCATCTATTTTCAAATTTTTCATTAAAAATTAATAAAAAGACAAATTTTTACATTTCAAAGGTATCGAATTTGTGACCTTTGAATTTTATACCTTCAATTTTTGATTTTAACTATTATATAAAATCAAAAAAGATGAGCTTGTAATTATATTTTTTACAAATCATCTTCTAAATATATGAAAATTTTATTATTTCTAAATTGTTGCTAGGAGGAAACCCTTGCTATTACTATATTTTAATTTTTCGTCATAAGAGAATAAAATTGTTATTACTAATGCAATTAATGTGATACCTTTGTTTCTCATCTGAATTCCCTCTTTCCTTTGTTTTTCTCCGCTTTGCTATATTATGTCCTCTTATTATAATATTCTTTTGTTTATTTATACCACATCAATTATTTTTTGTAAATACTTTTTATATTTAAATTTTGGTTTTTTATTACAGTTGTTACTACTACGAAAACGAGACAACTTGCTTTCAAAAGGGCGAGAAGTTGCTGGTACTTTATATATACTTTTTTGCCCTTTTGCTACTTGCTATATCAATTACCTAAATTTAATTATGAATTTTAATATATTCAAGGAAGTAAAATATATTAAATTTTTTCTTTTCCTCTTGTATTTTTATATTTTCTAGTATAATAAATATAATTTAGTTTTTTAGAATTAGCTTACTTGGTACTCCACTTAATACTGATGTTATGTTTATATTTGCCCCTTCTAACATTTTTTGTATCTGTTTATTGCTCTTGTCCTTTCTTCTATTATGCTTTTTCTATATCTTGTTGCTTCTCTTAATTTTCTTTGCTCTCTACTTGGAATAAAGCTATCCCTTAACATTCCATGTTGTAATAAATCTGCTATCCATTCCGAATCTACTACATCTGTCTTTTTTCCTGGTAAGTTTTTTAATCCCTTGCATTTATACTATATAATCTAATTTTTTATTTCAAAAATATTTACTAATGGTTTTCAAAATGATGTTGTACTTTCCATTGCTACTTTCTCACAATCATTTTCTAATAACCAATTTGCCATATTTTTGATATCTTCTGTTTGTCCACTAAACTCTTTAATTACATTTTTCTTGCCTTTTATTTTTAAACATGCAACTAATTTGTTCTTATGACCATTAATTTTACAACATGATTTGTATATTGTTTCCATCTTTGCGACCTCTTGGTAACATTTATATTACTAACATTGATTTTGTTACCATACTCTATTTTCCCATACATTACTGAAAAAAAGAGGACAGTGTCCCCTTTTTTGGTTAGTTCTTATTAGAATAGTAGTATTCAGTAAGCATTCCTCCCAAGTTTTTCTTTTGTCATATCCCTATTCGCTCTTCAGGTAGAAAAAATGCATATTTCAAATTTCGCCATCCCTTACCTATTCTTATTAGAGTAATAGTGGCAATAGTCGCTTATTTATATTGATTATCAATTTCTTTTAGAATAACATCATGTGCTCCACCTTCTGTAATGCTAATATCAGACACTAATGTTAATCTTGCTTTTTCATGCAATTCTGGGATAGAAATACATCCACAGTTACACATAGTTGATTTTATTTTAGCAACAGTAATAGCTAAATTATCTTTTAAACTACCAGCATATGGAATATAAGAATCTACACCTTCTTCAAAAGATAATTTATTTTTAGTTGGATCTTCTAAGTATCTTTGCCAATTTCTTGCTCGATTAGAACCTTCTCCCCAATACTCCTTTACAAAAGCATTTCCTTTTTTGATAACTCTTGTTGGGCTTTCATCAAATCTTGCAAAATATCTTCCCATCATAACAAAATCTGCTCCTAAAGCTAAAGCAATTGTAATATGGTAATCATGTACAATTCCGCCATCAATACATAAAGGTATATAAATTCCAGTTTCTTCAAAATATTCATCGCGAGCTGCTGCTACATCAATTAAGGCAGAAGCATTTCCACGTCCAATTCCTTTTGTTTCACGAGTGATACAAATAGAACCTCCTCCTACACCAATCTTAATAAAGTCTGCACCAGCTTTTGCTAGATACATAAAGCCTTCTCTGTCAACCACATTTCCAGCTCCTATTTTAACATCATCGCCATATTTCTCTCTTACAAAATCGATTGTATTTTTTTGCCAAACAGAATAACCATCTGATGAATCCATACATATCATATCCACTCCCGCTTCTACTAAAGCTGGTATTCTTTCTTCATAATCTCTTGTATTGATTCCAGCACCTACAATATATCTCTTATTTTCATCTAATAAAGAATCTGGATTGTTCTTTCTTTCTTCATAATCTCTTCTAAAAACTAAATATTTTAATTTTTCCTCATCATCTAGAATTGGTAAACATGCTATTTTATTTTCCCATATCAAATCATTAGCTTCTGATAAGTTAATTCCTTTATGTGCCCAAACTACCTTTTCTTTTGGTGTCATAAATTTGTCGATTGGCTCATCAAGATTATCCCTAGAAATTCTATAATCTTTATCTGTTACTAATCCAATAAATTTCCCTCTTGCTGTTCCGTCATCTGTAATAATTACTGTTGAGTGACCTGTCTCTTGTACTAAATCAATCACTTCTTTTAATGTTGTTCCTGATTTCACATTAGAATCACTTACTACAAATCCTGCTTTGTGTTTCTTTACATGTCTAACCATTCTAGCTTGTGATTCAATGGATTGTGAACCATAAATGAAGGCTACTCCTCCTTCTCTTGCAAGCGCAATCCCCATTTCTTCTCCTGAAACGGATTGCATAATTGCTGATACCATTGGTACATTAGCATAATATTTAGCTTCTTCTCCTTTTTTGTATTTTACAAGTGGTGTTTTTAATGATACATTACTTGGTATACATCTTTCGTCTGTTAAATTTGGTAATAATAGATATTCATTTAACGTTCTTGAAATATCTTCTACAATTTTTGCCATTTTATTAGCTCCCTTCTTTTTCCCTTTTCTTTTTTATTTCACAAAATTATACTATATTATTTCATATTTGTAAATAGTTGAAAACCAAAAAAAATTTGGGGATATGATTAATTTATGATAATGTCTTAAGTAATAACTTTTAAAAATGTCCCAAAA
>CASDJM010000080.1 GCA_949280815.1 uncultured Clostridia bacterium
TAATTTTTCCGTTAATGTTTAGAAATTTTTGGGACATTTTCAAAAGTTATTGACAATATAATTTTTTCACAATTTTTTACTGTATAAAACTATTTAATCTAACTTACAACTTGTAATTTCTCGCACTAATTGATTAGTGTATCTTCTATCTTTTTTATATTGCTAATAGTTTGTTCGTGATGACCATAGTATATTTTTGATATATTATGGCTTAATATTTTATTCCAACTATTATTTATCTTTTCATCATTAAATGTTATTGCAGATTTTAAGTCGTATAAATCTCCTACAAAAGCACTACCATTATCTAAAATTAGAGAAATACTATCTTCACTATGTCCAGGTGTATATATTATTTCTCCATCTATCCCTAAATCATTTAAAAACTCTCTACTTTGCTCACAAGATATAATTACAGGCTCTGTATTTATAGGCTTAAACTGAATATTCTTATCTTTTTGCAAAATTGTGTCTGAACTATGAATATAATCTTTTTGAACATCTACTAGCAATAGTTTTGTTCCCATATCAATTATATTTTGTGCTATTCCTATGTGGTCTGGGTGGTAATGTGTAATTAAAAGATAATCAATTTTTTCAATATTTAATTCTTTAATTTTTCTATAAAAGGCTTGTAATGTTCCTGACCAGTCTGTATCTACTAACAAACCACCATTTTTACCTTTTATATAATAACAATTTGTATTTCCATATTTTAATAGTTGTATCATTTCCGTTCCTTTCAAATTGTAATTTGTTATTTTATTTTTTCTATAAACTTTATACTCTCATCATATATTTTTTGATATTCAATATTATGAACATAATGAGAACATTCTAAAACTTTGTATTCTCCATTTGGCTTGTTACTTATATAATCAATAATGAATGTTCTCCATTCTTCCTTTTCATAGCCTGTTCCATCTCCATTAGAAGCAAAAAACAACATAGGAACATTAGTGTTATCAATACTCTCCAATTTTTTTGCATTTTCTTTTATTTTTTTTGTTTCATTTAACATTGAAGTAGTCGCAGTCCTTCTATAAAAGATAATTCTATACAATTCTTTTTCTTCATCTGTTAAATTACCATACTTAATTGCAGAAGAATCATCAACGCTAGATGGTATAAATCTGGTAATTCCTATATCTGCACTAAACTTTGCTAGATTTAGTAAAGAATAATTTATTTTCATATTTTCATAAGATTTAGGTACTGCTGGATCTAAACCTACTATTCCTTTTATTTCATCTGGATATTTATTAGCCCAATACAACGCTTCAATTCCAGACATAGAATGTGGAAATAAAATATATTCTTTATTTTCAAGCCCTGCTTTATTTAGTGATTCTCTTGTTTCATACAAAATAGTATCTATATCTCTATCTACATCACTTATATCACTAAAACCATAACCTGCTTTTTCTACAACTGCTATTTGATAATCATTTTCAAATAATGAATATAATGTTTTAAAATCAAGAGTAGGAGAACAAGTTCCTCCTCCAGACATAAATACCAATGTTGTATCACTATTAGAATTACCACTTATATAAACATTTATATTATGATTATTTATCTCCACAAGTTTACCATTTGTTTTAAACAAAACATTTTCTTTTTTTAATTTTATTTTATGATTAACAAAACTTATTATCATCAACAATAATGTCAGTAAAATAATAATTCCAATTATAATCATACTAATTTTAAGAAATTTATTCATAGTTTATCTCACTTTCAAATTACTATTTGTCTTCATCATTATAACATATTTTTTATATTTATGTTATTTACTAAATTGTTATAAATCGTTTTATCTAAATACATATTTTTCTTTATAAAATCTTTTTCAATTATTTTCAAAAATCTTTCAATCTCAATTTTTATCTCTCTATCTGTCATAGTATTAGTAAAAAAATGCAGTCCATTTGCAGGCATAGGTTCAATGAAATGCTTTTTAGTTGTATTATAAAAGTATCTTTTATCTTTGCATAGCCATAAGTCAAAAATTATATCTTTTCCTTTTATAATAATTTGTATATAGCCTACAATTTGATTGTACTTCCAAATAGATTGTGGCAAATTAAATCTTTTTAACCATCTTTCATAATCTCCTATTTCATCATTAAGTTCTAAAAAGTGTTTTATACTAGATTCATTGGAAGTTTCCCATTTTTTATAATATTTTTCTTCACTCATAGAATAAACAGGAATTTCAAATATCACTTTTGGCTCCATTATCATTTCTCCTAACATGAAAATTCAATTCAATTATAATATAAAGCATTGCTTTTTACAATAGCTAGGTAGTCAAATAGTTTATATAACAAAACAAGATAGAATAATCTACCTTGCTTTGTTTTTATCTTTTTTATTCTTTTCTTGTTCTTTCTCAAATTGTTCTTTTTCCTGTTCTATTTGCTCGTGTAATTGATATTGCTTAATTTTCTCCATCCTTTGCTTTATATTATTGCAATGCTTAATTTCTTCTGTAATAGGAGTAATTCGTTTTGAAATTTCTATAATTTCATTTTCCATTACTTGCTTTTCTTCATCTGTTTTTGCTCTTTTATGCTTTTTCCAAAGATTTTCGCGTTGGCTCTTTAATGGATTTACTCTTTCATAAGCAGATTTTTCAAAATCTAATAATTCTTGCTCTGTTTTTATATCATTTTTTGCCAAAAATCTTGCTTGATTAGAATACTCGTCCATTTTCTTGATTTCTGCTATTAGTTCAGGTGTTATTCTTGTCATATTCGATTTTAAGGTGCTTTCTGTATTGATACCGAATAATTTCTCATATTGATATATAAGATAGGCAATAGAGCCTTTATTTTGGTAATGCTTTTCTTTTTGTTTATTATAATTTTCATAAGTTCTAGTAATTAGAATCATAGAATTAGATGAGTAGGGGAATAGTGTCTGTGTTTCTAGTATTCTCTTGTATATATTTTCTTTTGAGTATTTATTTCCAAACTGTCTTTCAATTCTCGTATTTCTTTTGTATGGATTACGCCTTATAGATAAAGTGTAGTTCTTGTCTGTAACTATATAATCTAAATCTTGTAGTATTTTTATAAACTCGTTATAATCTTTGGCATTTTCTATTGCATAGTCAATAGAATCTTTCATCAGTTCCTTATATAAACTGTTTGTAGCATATTTATTATATTTTTCTTCTTGAGATAATACACTTAATCCATATTCTTCACAAAGTCTATCTGATGTTTTTCTCATTATTGCATAATCTTTTTTAGTGTTACAAAATTTCTTGCCATCTAAAAAAGAAACAGAGTTTAGTATGAAGTGATTATGCAAATTATCTGTGTTCAAATGTGTTGTAACTATTACTTGAAATTTATCTCCCCATAATTCTTCAGCTAGTTTCATTCCAATTTCATGGGCTTGTTCTGGTGTTATTTCTCCTTTTACAAAAGATTGCACTGCATGAAAGCATTGTATGCCATCTGTTTTGAAAAATTGCTTTTTTATATTTATCATTTCTTGATATGCTGTATCAGGCATACAATTTATACCTGATACATATAACTTTTCTTCTGTCTTTTCTCCATTTACTGCATAATTTATTGTAACATCTAATCTGTCTTTTACTTTCCATATTTTTGTTACTGCCATAATCTATTGCCACCCACTAACACTTTTATTTTTTGTTGGTATAAGATAAACTTCTTCTAATGCTAATATAAAATTTTGTATTTGATTATATAAGGTAGCATATTTATTTTCATTTACATAGCCTTTATACTGATTATATATTCTTGACATTTGATTTAAGTTTGTTGCCATACCACGAAGTTGTGCAAGTATCTCGTAAAACTTTTCATCTGGCTTTTCTTTTAACTGATAGTCTAAAATTATTTTTCTAAAGAACTCTGATTTATTTAATCCAGACTTTTTTACTTTCTCATTTAATATTCTATTTTCTTCTTCGTTTAAGAAAATGTTTATTTTTATATTTCTGTTTCTTATAATTTTTCATCTCACTTTCTGTTTTTTTATTAGGGTTTGGGACTTGTCCCATTCAATATTGGTATTTGTGGCGTGAGTACAAATACGTTGCTTGCTAAATCAATATTTTTAGGTTGTACTCACATTTCATATTTGTTGATTATTCTTAATTTACTGAAAATCAGTTATAAATTATGATAAATTTTTATACATAAATTAGTTCACTATATATAATTTCTTCTGCAATATTCTTAATAGAATTCATTGCTGACACCCAAGCTAATTGATTTTTTTCTTTTAATTCTTCTGTAATATTTTCTTTTTTTACTAACTCATTTATCATAAAATCTAATCTATTTTGAGCTGTTTCTTGTATTTCTTTTAAGTGATTATTAAGTGTTCCTTTTGTAAACATTATCATATATTCTGCTTTTTTATTTGTTTTTAGATAGTTTAATCTTGCTCTACCATATTTGTTTAGTGTTATTTTTTCTTTTTCTAATACTAGATTTGGCATATAGTAGTCTCCTTGTTTTGTATATTCAATTCCATATTTAATTTCTTTTATTTCTTTATTTTCCACTTGTTTTTACCTCCAACATTTTATTTTTTAACTAACTTTTTCTCGTTCTTTTACACGAATTTCACCTATAATATGATTATCTTTTTGAATAGGAAAACTCTTATCATTTGCAATTAACTCTACTAATTTAAATAGTCTTTCTCCATTTTCATTTGTTTCCTTTATTCTATAATATTTCTTTTGATAACCTTTCTTAGGTGCATCTGGCCTATCTAATTCATAATATGAAACTTCATAATAATCGCTTAATCTTTCCATATATTCTTGCAGTTCTTTTTTATCCATTTGTACTGTTGTAGTAATACTAGCTTCTTCTTTTCCTATTGTGCAAGAAGATGTAAAGTCAAACATTCCATAGTCTAAAATTTTGCAAATTTGTTCAATAAAGCTACTCCTAAATTTGATATTTACTAATTTATAAAAGCCATTTTCGTTCTTATCAATCGTAACATTTTCTATAAATTTTGAAATAAATTCTTGTTTTTCTTCTTTGGTTTTATTACTCCATTGAAGCTCTAACATATCATAAAATTGATTAGAACGAATTAGTTTTTCTTTTTCCACATCTCTATCAGCCATTATTTGCTGTGGGGAAAAGGTCTGTTTATTCAAGTCTATTGCTTGTATTCTTTTTTCTTCTAATAGGTTTAATTTTTCTTCAATTACTCTATAATCTTCGGAAAAATCATTTACTTCTACAATTCCTTTGATGTATGCTTCTTTAATTCTATCCTTTTGTTTTTTCAAATTTGCAATTTCTTTATCTAGTTTTGCCGTATCTTGTTCTTTTTTATCTGCTAAAACAGGGAAGAAGTATTGCTTTACTGTCATATCATATTCTACTAAATTCATAATCAAATCCATTGTTACATTTTCAATTAAATCTTCTCTTAAATACAGCTTACAGTCGGTGCAATGATAATACATATATTTTTTCTTTTTGCCACCTGATCCTTTACAAGTCATTAACTTGCCACATTTTGGACAGATTAACTTTTGCATAAAGATATAAACTCTATCTCTGCAAAAAGCTCTTTGATTTTTCTCTTTTTGGGCTTGTACTTCATAAAACATAGCTCTTGAAATTATTGGCTCTACTACATCTCTATAAATAACAGGCTCTTTTCCTTGTTCTTTGCCAACTCTCTTAAATCTTTCATAATCTCCCATATAAATTTTATTATTTATCATTTTTTCTATTGTAGAATCTTTCCATTTTGCTTTTGTAAGTGTTGGTATTTGTTCTTCATTTAGAATATTTGCTATTGTTTGATAGCTTTTGCCCTCTAAATACATATTAAATATTCTAATGACTAAATCTTTTGTAGTTTCATCAATTATCATTTTTTTGCCTTCTCTTTTGTAGCCAAGAGGACATCTATTAGGAATATGTCCAGATTTTATTGCACCTGTTAAACCGAACTTTGTTCTTTCACTAACTATCTCAATTTCTAGTTGTGATAATACTGTTAGCATACGCACGAAAAACCTGCCATTAGCGGTTGAGGTATTTACATCATCTTTATCACACACCAAATAACAATTATGCTTTTCTAGGTCTGATATTAACACCTCTAAGTCTCTTACAGACCTTGTTACTCTATCTAGCTTATATGCTACGATATAGTTGATTTTTCCTGCTCTCATATCAGTTAGCATTTGTTGAAAAGCTGGTCTGTGTTCCATATCTTTTGCACTAATTCCTGCATCTTTGTAAACTTTAAATATCTCATATTCCTTATATTTACAAAGTTGTTTTAGCTTTTCTTCCTGTTCTCCTAAACTAAATCCGTTAGTAAGTAAGCCTGAGGAACTTCCCCTCAAGCTTCTCTCAGAACCGTGCGTGA
>CASDJM010000081.1 GCA_949280815.1 uncultured Clostridia bacterium
CAAAACTCCCTCTTTCCTTTGTTTTTTGCGCTTTGTTCAATTATGTTCTCTTGTTGTAATATTCTTTGTCTATTTATACCACATTAATTATTTTTTGTAAATACTTTTTATATTTTTTCGGTTTTTTTATTATAGTTTATATAATTGGTAGAATTGAGTCCACGTTTAATTGTTCGTCTGCGAAAAATTGCTTTGGAATTTTTCTGTGAAACGTGTTTTGTTGTATAGAAAAATCGGAGATTATACAACAAAAAAAGTATTTCAAATATATTATACTTGAAACACTTCCCTTTGTTCATTTAATTGCATATATTAATTTTACAATAGAATCTCCATTATTTTTTCCTCCGTCCCCGAAATCATCTTACTCAAAATCTTCAATTAATTGATTTAACTCTTGTTTTCCATTCACTTGAATTCCATTTTTCATATTAATCTTATCTGTCTCTGGCAAATATTCAGTCGTTATTCCTGTCGTTTCTAGCTCTTGCTCACTACCATCTTCCAAAACTTGATAAACAGTAACCATTCCTTCCTTGTCTTTTACCATATAATGCTCTCCACATTCTCCTTCTTTTTCTTGATACAAAACTATAGCATTCGTAGCAAAATCTTTTATTTCATACTCTTGGTACTTTTCCTGTATTTCATCTTTTGTTAGATTAACAAAAGATGATGGCAAATTAGTATACTCACTTTTTGTATGTCCACAATTTTGATAATATGTTTTTGTGGTAAGTGAACAATTTGGTGATGTTTTTTCTTCTTGGGTATTAGCTTTTACTGTATCTTCATATTCTGCTCCTTCATATTCATCTGTACAATCATCTAAAATTTCCTCTTCTGCTATCTCTGTTTGTATCTTCTCAACATCGTCATTACGGTTTGGTGTAAATATTGCTACTGCCGTGAACATAGCTCCTATTACTACAACAATGGCAATCATTGTTATGATTAATTTGTTCATAAATCTAACTCTCCTTTTTCTTACTTTTCAGTAGTATTTACCGGTTTTGTTAAATTTATGCATTTTCATTTTTTATTTAATATAACTCATCAATACATATCCTCCACCCAATAATGTAGCAACTGTCAATAGTATAGCAACTATTACTTTTCCTTTTCTATCCTTTTCCAAAAATGCATCTTCTGGATTATTTTTATTGTATGTCACTGAAATTTTTTAACCAATTTCATAAACACCTTTGCTATCTCCTGAAACTGATTCTTTTATATATTTTTTACCATCTACATAAAATTCAAAAACTGGTAAATATACTTTGGTTTTTTGATAACCTAAATGTGTTCTGTCTACAAATGTTTTTTTGTGGATATCTACAATAACACCTTCTGCTTTCTCTTTTGCTATTATTACTTGAATAACTGTTAAAGCAAATCCTAATGCAATAACGATAGTTGTTAATACTATGAGTATATATATATATATCATATTTTATCTTCCCCTTTCTTTAATTCATATTCCTATTTTATAACAAACCTCATCAATATTAGGTTTGTTTAGACTTGCCAAAAATCATTGCCTTTGCTTACATCTGGTACAACTGCTATATGCTCATCTTCATAATAATGTTTATAGGAAGTCTTATAGCCCAACTGTCTCGATATTGCTCCTATTAGATTAGAATGTGGCAAACCACTTTCTGAATATAACTTTAATTGCTCTGCAATATCTGATGCTAGACAATAATCGTTTCTTATTACTTCATCTATTTTAGATTGAATTTCTTTTATTTGTTTAGCATTATTTTCTGATAACAGTTTAACACCCTGAATTTCTTTTTCACTTGCTTCAATTTGGTCAATTGCTAATCTCATAAAATCAAATATATTTTGAGGTGTTTCTACTATTGTTCTATATCTTTTTTCAACTTCAATAAAATATCGTCTTATCTTTCTACCTATTTCATTATTTTCAATCATTGCTAATTCTTTTGCCATATTTACTGTCAAATAATACTCATGTTTAATTACATTTCGACGTTCGCCAATTTTGGCGAATGTTAAAATATAATCTTCATTTTGAATAAAATTGTATTTTTTTATTCTATCTTTTATCCAATTTGTAAAGTCCCTTCCTATTTTCATAATACTATGTAATTCTCTTGCATTTACTAATTTTTCCTTGTTTTCATTTTCATATATTGGTAATAACTCATTTTCTATCATTTTATACTCCATATTTTTTATCTCCTTTTTATATATTTTTTAATCTTTATTTTCTTGATTTATCATCTTGTTTATCCAACTCTTCCCTTTGTTATTGATTCGTATTGTAATTTCTCCATCTTTGTCTGTTCTAAATATTTTACTTTCATCTCCGTTCTATCCTTTCCAAAACTTCAGCATTAGGATGTCCAAAATTGTTACTTTTTCCAACTCCAATCAGTGCTATTTTTGGTTTTACTGCATTTAAAAATTCTTCTGTTGATGAAGATTTTGATCCATGGTGAGCTACTTTTAATATAGTAGATTTTAAGGTATCTCCATATTTTTTTAAAATCTCTTTTTCTGCTATTTGTTCAATATCTCCTGTAAATAGAATAGAAAATTTCTGATACATCATTTTACAAACTAAAGAATTATTATTAATACTATTTTCACTAATTACATTTTCTGAGCTTGGCCACAATACATCAAAATATAAATCTTTCTCTATATTTATTTTCTGTCCCGCTTCTACTACCTGTACTTTTATATTTCGTTCTTTTATTATTTTTATAAATTCTTGATAATTTACTGAATTTTCAAATTGCTTTCCTATTATAACATTTTTTACTTTTATTTCTTGTAATAAATATGGGATAGAACCGCACATGATCTTGATCAAAATGACTAATTAATACATAGTCGATACTAGCAAATCCTCTATCCAATAAATAAGGTATCAATGTCTTTTTCCCTACATCAAAACTATCTGTCAAACTACCTCCTCCATCTATTAAAATTGTTTTATTTAGCGGTGTCACAATCAAAGTACAATCCCCTTGTCCCACATCCACAAAATAAATTTTTAAATCTTTTGGTATAAAATGAATACTCACTAAAATCAGTAAAATCATACTCATACCAATCAAGTACTTTTTCTTCTTCTGACGAAATTGATAGTGAAACAAAGCAATAATATTCTTAACTCTCTTTTGTGTTAATGTCAAAGTAATGGACTGATAAATACGACAAATTTGATTTCCTATCAATATGCCTATCACATACAAGCTAATAGTAATCCAACTTGGCGTTGGAATATAAATTTTAGAAAACGGCAACTCACTAAATTTACTAATTAGATTTAAAAACACTAATCCTAGTCCCAACGGTACAGCCAATAATTTAGCAATCGAAATAAAGATAAAAGATAAAATCACACAAAAAAATCCCATAATAATAATTGATCCAATCACTAGACTTACTAGCAAATTAGTGATTAAAAAATAAACTCCAAAGATGTTAAAATGATACAACAAAATAGGTAATATCATGATTTGAGCTGATAAACTAACAGTTACTATCTCTTTTCCTTTTTCCAACACTTTTGATTTTCTATTCGATTTTAATCTCTTTTTTAATGGATTCACTTCAAAAATTTTTAAAATAGTTGGTTGAAATAAAATAATTCCTATGGTTCCTAAATAAGATAACTGCAGACCTACATTTAAAATTAAAAATGGATTATAAAATAAGATACCTAATAAAGAAATAGCAAGTGAATTCCATACATCACTTTTTCGATTAGCAAGTCCTCCCCCTATTGTAATGATTCCCATTACAACAGCTCGTACAATAGAAGGAGAAAAGCCTGTCATAAACGTATAAAAAACTAAAATGATAATGGTCACTATTTTTGTTTTCTTCGTCCCTATTTTCTTTTTTAATAAAACTTGAAAACCTAGTATTAGATAGCCAATATGCATACCAGATATAGCCAAAACATGTGAAATATTAGCAACCTGAAAATTCTCTTTTACCTCTTCTTCTATATCTCCTGTCTCTCCTAATAGTAGTCCTTTTAAAATACTTGCCATTTCTTCCCCAAAAATTGTTTCTATTTTTTCTTTACTCTTCAAGCTAATCCTATTAGCATATTGTAAAATAATATTTTGCTGTTTTTTTGCTATCACTTCTACTTGATTTACTTTTACTCTACCAGCTATTTTCAGTGTCTTTAGGTATTGGCTATCATCATATCCTCCATGATTTCTTTTCTTTGATGGTTTCTGATACACTCCTTGTAATTTTACTTGATTACCATATTCCAATTCTTCATTCTTCTTACTTACTTGAATATATAGATTAAAACTTTTAGAATTTAAAACCTTGATTTGATATAAATTATAATAGGACTTTTCTATCTTCTGGCTTACTACAACACCTGTAATCTCAACATTCTCTCCATCTCGATAAAAATTATCATATCTATCATTTTGAAATAAAACAATTCCATTAGAAATAATAGAAAAAATCACGAAAATAAAAACTACTTTTGTATTGATTACCAATTTCAAATACCTACTATATCTACTAAATGATAATAACTTAAAATGATGTTCTTTTTGAAATTTAACAAACTTTTTTAAACTGTAATATGTTGCTAAAATTAAGATATAACAAAGGACTATACCAAATCTAAAGTATAGTCCCCACAATATACCTATCATATATCCTATTACTGCAACTAAAATTGGTCTTTGTTTCATAAGCCTCCTTTTTTAATTGCTATGGCATAACTCTTCTTGCCCCTACATAATTTTTGTTATAATATCCTGAATTAATAGTATCTGTTGTAACTCCCCTAGAAGAATTTGCTGCATGCACAATTTTTCCTCCACCAACATAAATTGCAACATGAGTAATGCCTGATTTACCAAACATAACTAAATCTCCTGGTTTCAAATCACTTCTACTAACAGCTACACCATTGCCATATTGACCAGCCGCTGTTCTACTTAAACTTACACCATGTGCTTTATAAACATAAGAAGTAAATCCTGAACAGTCAAATCCACTTGGAGAAGTACCGCCATAGACATATTTACATCCAATATATTGTTGTGCTGTTGCTACAACTGTATTTCCTTTTCCAGATGGTTTTTGTGTTGCTGTTGTTGTGGTTGTCGTCTTTTCTGGCTGTTTTTGTTCTGTTGTACTTGTATCAGCTTTTCTCGGTGTAGTTGCACTTCTTGATGTTTCTTGTTTCGTAGCAGATAATAAAGAAGATGATATATATCCTTCTTTTCCATTTACTTTTACTTGACTCCATTCTCCCTGTTCTGCGACTACTTCTACTGCTGTATTAATTGGTAAACTTGTTACAATTTCAGATGATGTACTTGCTTCTTTTCTAACACGAATGGTTGCTGAATTTACATATAATGTTTTACTAACTGCTTGTGGCTGTTGTTCTACCACTTGTACTGGCTGTTGTGTCTCCTGTGGTTGCTCTTGTGTTGGTTCTGTTGCTGTTTCCGCTGTTTGTTCTGTTTTTTGTTCTTCTTGTTGTAATTTTTCTTTACGAATCCAACCTTTTGTTGTTTGTGCTTCCACACATACCCATCCATTTATAACTTCTATTACATTTACTTCTTCATCTTTTTTTACTTCAATTGTATCAGTTGCATTAATCACTGGCACAATCTTCAATTTGGTATCTATTACTACTTTTTGCTTTCCAAGTTTTACCTCTTTTTCTTCTTTTGACACCATTTCTTCTGTTTGTGTAACTTCTTGATTCTGTTCCATTACTTCTGTTGTTTCTTGTGACTCCGTAGCTTTCTGTGATTCTTGTGACATTCCTACTGTCTCATTATTAGTATTATTTTCTTCTACTTTTTCATTAACAGTAATTAGGTCTTGCCTTAAATATCCTGTCATCCCATTTGCTTTTACTTTATACCAATCTCCTGTTTTCTCTATTACTTCTACTTCTTGACTCATAGAAAGTAATTCTAATATCCTAGCATTTTCATCTGCTGTTTCCCTAAGGTTAGCTGTATCTACACTTATTTTTCCCGTGTTAGTTGCAAAACTCATATTGATAAAAAGCAGACTGACAATCCATACGGCTGATATGATTACAAGGCTTTTTATATTCATTCTATTTTTCATTTTCCTATTGCTCCTTATTATAATATATTACGCCTTCACTTTGACGTTACCTAGTATACTATTATAAAATAAATTTGTCAAGTTTTTAATTTTTTAAAAAAATATCTTTATGATTAATTTATGATAATGTCTTAAGTAATAACTTTTAAAAATGTCCCAAA
>CASDJM010000082.1 GCA_949280815.1 uncultured Clostridia bacterium
AAGACAAGGTGTGTAGACAAATTAATTTTAAAATTAGTTTACACTACCTAGAAAAAGTGAGGAGTGATACAGATGAAAAAAGTAAACTTTTTAGCAACTGACGGAGTACTCTTAAACGGATTTTTATATGAAAGCAAAGAAAAAACACAAGACATTATACTAGCAGTACATGGAATGGCTAGTAACTGTTTCAAAAAAAGAGACGAGATGATTGCCAAAAAAGCAAACGAAGAAGAAATTGATTACTTTGGTTTTAACAATAGAGGAAGTGAACTAGTAAAATACATCAAAAAAAATATAGATGGAGAAAAGGAAGAAAAATTAGCGGGAACATCTTATGAAGACGTTTTAGAAGGATATGAAGATATTGTAGGTGCTATTTTAAAATTAAAAGAATTAGGGTACAAAAACATTTATCTACAAGGACACAGCTTAGGCTGTACCAAGATTGTATACACATACAACGAATTAAAAGAGGAAAGTGAAGACGATATTTTAGAAAATATAAAAGGAATTATCTTACTTTCTTTAATCGATATACCAAATGCTTTAAAATTCTACTTAGGAGACAAATTTGAAGAATGCTTAAAACTAGCAAAAGAAAAACAAGAACAAGGAAAACAATTAGAACTTATGCCAAAAGAAGCATTTATTCATCCAATCAGTGTAAAAACATTTTTAAGATATGCACGTGACTACCAAGAAATAGATTTTGCTAATTATGGAGAAGATACAGAACTTACTAAACTGAATCAGATTAATGTCCCATTATTTATGAGATGGGGCGATGACAACGAAATGATTACGCAAAAAGCAGATGAATTAGTTACGATAGTTAATCATAATATTTCGAATCCAAATAGAGATATTAACTATATAGAGGGAGCAAACCATAGTTATGCAGGAAAAGAGGAAATCTTAGCAGAACAAATTATGCAATTTATCAAATCATAAAATTCCCCACTTAATCCCAAAACCAGTCAATGCTGTCAACTTAAGGTGTAATCTATTATTTTTTTACACCTTGTGTGTCGCAACCTACTGAATAAAATTCTGTGCAGGTTGCTCCAATCGCACTCGCTTTGCTCGTTTGGGCGCTTACGCGGTGTTGCAAAAATAATAGATTACACCTTAAGTTGACAGCATTGCAAAACCAGTGGGGGACGTCCCCATTTAATCCAAGAATCAATGGGGAAAAAGGAGAAATCGTCATGGCAAATATTTTTGATTATATGAACTGGAGAGACTTACCATTAAAACAAGTAGAATTTAATGAAATTGATAATCTTATTTTAGCAAGGTTATCTTACTTTCCATTTGATGGATACCTAAACCAAGGAGAAAAAATAACGGTAAAAGAAGCCTATCAAAGATACCAAGAGCAAGGAACAACAGGTAGAATTTTGCAACAAGAAGATATTGAGTTATATCCCATACTTGCTAGTAGTACTAGATTTGGTAATATGATATTGACAAGTTATAGCAACAAAATTGATCCGATTCAAGAAAAACAATTTTCAGCGATTACGATAGAAATGGAAGATGACACCTTATATGTTGCTTATCGAGGAACTGATAATACCATAGTGGGTTGGAAAGAAGATTTGAATATGAGCTTTAGTGAGTTGGTACCAGCACAAACAGATGCTGTAGCTTATTTAGAAAATGTTGCCAAACAATATCAAAATAAGAAAATAAGAGTGGGAGGTCATTCCAAAGGAGGAAATTTAGCAGTTTATGCAGCAGTTTTTGCTAATCCTGAGGTACAAAAAAAAATTATCAATGTTTATAATAATGATGGACCTGGTTTTTGTGACAAAGTAATCAATAGTGAATCCTATCAAAACATATTAAATAAAGTACATACCTATATTCCACAAACATCAATTATCGGAAGATTGTTAAATCATCAAGAGGAAACGACGATTTTAAAAAGTACTCGGGACAGGCATTATGCAACATGACTTGTATTCATGGCAAGTGCTAGGGGGAGAATTTGTAAGAGATCAATTAACCAATTCGAGTGAATTTATTGATAAAACAGTAACAAACTGGCTAAAAGAAGTAAGTTCCGAACAAAGAGAAAAGTTTATTGACACTTTATTTGAAATCTTAAATACAACACAAGCAGAAACTTTATCAGAGATAAAAAGTAATGCCTTTTTCAATGCGAAAACAATGGTAAAAACCTATCAAAGTTTAGATTCAGAAACAAAGAAAATGATGACAAAGACACTAGAGGAATTTTTGAGAATAGGAAAAAGTAATATACCCAAATTAAAGAAAAATAGTTAAATGATGCAAAGGAGAAAAATACAAATGAACGAAGAAATCACAAAAGCAAGAAAGCAAAACATGAAAATATATTCGATTTATAGAGCCATTGGTTTAGATTTGATTTTTTATTATGCAGTTGAATTTTTATTTTTAACACAGGTAAAACACATTAGTAGTGCTGATATTGTTTTGGGTGCTGGATTTTATGCTGTGTTTATGATTATTTTTCAAATACCAGCTAGTATTATAGTAGATCGAATTGGAACGAGAAGATGTACCATTTTGGCTAATATATTCAATAGCATTTTTGTTATACTAATTATGTGTTGTAAAAATTTAGGAATGCTTATTTTTGCTCAATTTATTGATGCGATTTGTTTTTCGCTAAAAGATATTTCAGATACTACTTTAATCCGATACTCAATTCCAGAGACTAAGAAAAAAGGAGAAATCTATTCAAAGCTAGAAGGAAAAGGACGTAGAAATTATTTTTTATTAAATGCTTGTACTTCTTTCTGTTCAGGATTTCTATATGTAATCAATCCTTATATTCCAATGATTATAAGTTTATGCTTTACGATTGTAGCAACCATAATATCTTTTGGATTTAGAGATATCGAAGAGGAAAAAAGTCAACAAAAAGAAACAAAAGAAAAGCCAACGATTAAAAATTATATGAAAGATTTAATGGAAAGTATCAAATTTATTGTAAAATCGCAACGATTGAGGAGTCTGTTCTTATATTCTGGAATTACTTGGGGAATCTTTTGCTTAATGGGAACCTATCGAAATAGTTTATTGGTTGATATTGGAACATCAGAACAAATTATTACAATGATAACTGCTTATGTAGGAATTTTTTCTTCCAGGGGTGCTAAATGGCAAGTTCAATTTAATAATCATTTTCGCAACCGTTCGTTGTCAACTATTTTGCTAATGATAACTTTCTCTATTTTAATTATAGGAATAACAGGAGCTATCAATATTTCTTCTGAAGTAACACTACTAGCGGTTATCATTTGTTGTCCTTTTCTTCATATTTCAAAGGGAATGAGTGAGGTTTTAACACCAAGATATTTGGGCAATTTTGCAAAAGAAGGAATTTTAACACAAATTTATGCTGTTAATGCGATTAGTAGAAATGTACTAAGAGCTATCATTAGCTTTTTCGGTTCTTATCTATTGCGAATTACGAATACAGCAAATAGTTTCATCGTTATTGGGATTTTATTGTTAGTTACTTCCATAGGCTTGATTAGTTATATGAAGACAAGGTTAGGATTGAAACCAGAAGAGTACGATGAGAATGAAATTTTTAAACAAGAAAAGTTAAAAAATGCTTAAATAGTTAGAAAATGAATGGTAACTAATAGCGAAAATAAAAGGGGAGAAAAGTCTTGAAAAATAAAAAAATAGTCATAGGAATAATAATAGTTGTTTTGTTAGTACTAGCAATCATAATAACCATATGGAGCATCAATAAACAAAACGAAGAAAAAATTAAACAATCACTAATGGATTTCATAGGAGAGATCAACGAAAAAAACTATGAAGCTATGTATCAAAAGGTAATTACTAGCAACATGAGCCAAGAAGACTTTATTACGAAAAATCAAAATATCTATGAGGGAATTGATAGTAGTGATATCAAAATAGAAATTAGCAAAATAGAAAAACAAAATGCGGAATATCAGATAGACTATCATCAAAAAATGTATACAGCAGCGGGAGAGGTAGAGTTTGATAACACAGTTATGATAGTAAAAGAAGATCAAGAATATAAATTGAAATGGTCACCTAGTTTCATTTTTCCACAGTTAGGAGATAATCAAAAAGTAAGAATTTCCACAATAAAAGCAAAAAGAGGGGATATTTTAGATCGAAATGATAAAAAATTGGCGACAGATGGATTTATCTTATCAGCTGGTATTGTTCCAGGAAAGTTAGGAGAAAATAAAGAACAAAATATAGCTAAAATAGCTGAGTCAACAGGAACTTCAGAAGAATACATCAAACAACAACTACAAGCTTCTTGGGTAAAAGAGGATACTTTTGTACCAATTAAAAAAATTTCACAAAATAATACAACATTAGAGGAAGCACTACTTCAAGTACCAGGAGTCATGATTAACACAGAAGAAGGAAGAGTGTATTCACTGGGAAAAGAAGCAGGACATTTAATTGGCTATGTACAAGACATCAATGCAGAAGAATTAGCAGAGAATGAAGGAAAAGGTTACAATACCCATAGTGTCATCGGAAAATCTGGTTTGGAAAAAGCCTATGAAGAAACTCTACGAGGCATAGATGGAACAGAAATTTACATCACAGATTCCAATGAAAACAAAATTGGTGAAATTATCAAACAGGATAAGAAGGATGGACAAGATATAAAGCTAACCATAGATGCGAACTTACAAACAAAATTATATGAACAAATGGAAAAAGATAAAGGATTTTTTGTCGTAATGCAACCAATTACAGGAGAATTGCTTGCTTTGGTTAGCACACCTACATTTGATTCGAATGATTTTGTAGTAGGTATGACAACCAAACAATGGGAAGAGTTAAACAATAATACCGATAAGCCATTGTATAATCGCTTTGTGCAAAAATATTGCCCAGGTTCAACCTTTAAACCAATTACAGGTGCGATTGGATTAACAACAGGAAAAATCAATGCCAATGAGGATTACGGTTATACAGGAACCAGTTGGCAAAAAGATAGCTCATGGGGGAATTATCAAGTTACCACATTGACAGCTTATAACGGAGCCAAGAATTTATTAAATGGAATGCTTCATTCTGATAATATCTATTTTGCACAATCTGCTTTAAAGATAGGAGCAGATACTTTAGCTGAAAATTTAAATCAATTAGGTTTTAATGAACAAATAAAATTTCCATTGACTTTAGCAAAATCGCAATATGCCAGTCAAAATGGAGATAAAATAGAAGGGGAGACGAAACTAGCTGATTCTGGCTATGGGCAAGGAAGTGTGCTAGTTAATCCAATCCATATGGCATCCATTTATTCTGCATTTGCGAATGGGGGAAGCATGATAAAGCCATATATTGAATATGATAGAAGTAAGGCAGATAGTAATCAAAGAGGAGAAATATTCAAATCAAATGTCTTTTCATCAGAAGCTGCTAATACAATCAAGGAAGCATTGATACAAGTAGTAGAAAATAAAGAAGGAACAGCGAATGATATGAAAGTTAGTGGAACGACCATAGCTGGAAAGACAGGAACGGCAGAGTTAAAGACCTCTAGCGAAGATACAGAAAGTGGAACTTTATGCTGGTTTGATTGCTTTACAGTTAATAAACCAGATGGAAATGATTGGCTAATTGTTAGTATGGTGGAGAATGTACAAGATAATCAAGATGGGGGAAGTCACTATTTGATTAAAAAAATTAGGACTTTATTCTAAAATGTCCCCACCGGTTCCGGGATTAAATGGGGACGATTGCCAAAAGGAATTTCTTAGCTGTTTGAGTATGATAGCGAATTACAGATAAGTTATAATGATAAAAAATAAAATTGCGTCCCCATTTAATCCCGGAACCAGTGGGGAAAAAATAAAATAAATTTATGTAGTGTTACAATTGATGTGAAACAAAAAATATAGAAAAAAAGTGATTCAAG
>CASDJM010000083.1 GCA_949280815.1 uncultured Clostridia bacterium
CTTTTTTTAGAAGTTTTTTTCAAAAAAGACTTGACTTTTGATAGTTGGTCTTTTTTGGCTACTTTGAGACAGGTTTAAATTTATCATTTGAAGTATTGTGAAAAATGTGTTATAATGTTAAATAGTTACTAGTAAACCCAGATAGAAGATATGGTATCTTCTATCGCCTTTCAGAATGGAAAGGAGGACATAATGATGAAGCACATCAAGCCTATAAACGAGGCAAATTTGGCTACAACCACCAAAAAAGGTGGCTGTGGAAAATGTCAGGCTTCTTGTCAATCAGCTTGCAAAACTTCATGCACAGTGGGAAACCAGAAGTGCAAGAAGGAAGATAAGTAAGAGGAGAGGACAAGAAGGGCAAATGGACACGAGCGGGAAATATTTTATTTCTCGCTTGTGTCTTAAAAATAGGACAATATTAGGAGAGTGAAATGAAAGATTATATTACAGTAATTGGAGGAGGTTTAGCAGGATGCGAAGTAGCCTATCAGATTGCAAAGCAAAAGATAAAGGTGAAGTTATATGAGATGAAGCCACAAAAATATTCACCAGCCCATAGTAACGCTGATTTAGCAGAAATTGTATGTAGCAATTCCTTTAAATCCAATTTGTTGACAAATGCTTGTGGTTTATTAAAAGAGGAATTGAGAAGATTGGATTCTTTACTAATTCGCATAGCAGATCAAACAAGGGTACCGGCAGGGCAAGCTTTGGCAGTGGATAGAGATGTTTTTACTCAAAAGGTAACAAAAGAGATAGTAGAAAATCCATATATCGAAATTATTAAGGAAGAAGTTACAGATATTAAAGATATGCTAAAAGATGGGATTGTAATTATTGCTACAGGACCGTTAACTTCTGATGGGTTAGCGAATCAAATTCAGGAATTGACAGGGCAAGATAAATTGGCTTTTTATGATGCCGCAGCACCAATTCTTCAAAAGGATAGTATTGATTTTGATATTGCCTTTTATGGAGACAGATATAGCCAAGAAAAGAAAAAGGAAGAGACAGAGGAACAGTGGAAGCAAAGATTAGCAGAGCAAGAGAGAGAAGAACAAAGTTATATTAATCTTCCTATGAACCAAGAAGAATATGAGAATTTTTGGAAAGCATTAGTAGAAGCGGAAGTAGTAACTTTGCATGACTTTGAAAAAAAAGAAATTTTTGAAGGATGTATGCCAATCGAAATTATGGCCAAAAGAGGAATCGATACTTTAAGATTTGGACCACTTAAGCCAGTTGGATTTGATGACCCAAGAACAGCAAGGCGACCATATGCTGTGGTGCAGTTAAGACAAGATGATAAACAAGCGAGTCTTTACAATATGGTTGGATTTCAGACGAATTTAAAATATGGAGAACAGAAAAGCGTATTTAGCATGATTCCAGGACTACAAAAAGCAGAGTTTATGAAATATGGTGTTATGCACAGAAATACTTATATTAATTCTAGTCAACTGCTAGACGATACCTATCGATTAAAAAGTATACCAAACCTTTACTTTGCTGGACAAATTACAGGAGTAGAAGGATATGTGGAATCCATTTCCTCTGGTTTGGTAGCCGGTTTAAATGCTAGTGATGATTTTAGAAATGATTTTAAGAATGAGTTAGCTGTACGAAACGAATCCGAATTGCAGATGATTGGTGCAGAAGTTCGGGGGAAAAAAACATTGCTTTTCGGAATATACAGTAATAGGAGCTTTAGCGAAGTATATTTCTACTCCCAATACTAAGTTCCAACCAATGAATGCTAATTTTGGTATATTGCCTGAATTAGAGGGAAAAAGGATTAAAGATAAGAAAGAACGATATCGAAAATTGGCAGAGAGAAGTTTAGCTAATTTAGAAGTGAAATGAGCAGATACTTATAGTGTGAAGTGAACCCAAATTATTAGACAAAAAAGTTTAATAAGGAGGGTTCATTTTATGTCAAAATATTCAGATGAATTTAAATTAGAAGTAGTACAATATTACTTAAAAAATAGAGGATATGGAACAACTGCTGACAAATTTGGAATACCAGCTTTCGATACGGTAAGAAAATGGGTAAAAAAATATGAAGAACATGGAGAAAAAGGCTTAATAAAGAATATAAAAACATCATATAGTGGAGAATTTAAACAAAATGTGGTAGAATATATGCACGATAACCATTTGTCTTGTCAAGAAGCATCACATCACTTTAATTTAGGATGTGCAAGTGTTGTTTCAAAATGGGAACGTATATATTATGAGGAAGGACCACAAGCACTTTATAAAGAGCGTCGTGGTAGAAATGAAAATATGAGTTCTAAACCAAGAAAGAAGAAATTATCAAAAGAAAATGAAGAAGATTTAATTGAAGAAGTTCAAAGACTTAGAATGGAAAATGCATACTTAAAAAAATTGCAAGCCTTAGTTCAGGAAAGAACAAAGCCAAAACAATCGAAAAAGTAATAGTAATAGATGAATTAAGGCATGAATTTAAATTAAAGGCTTTGTTAAAATATGCAGAAGTAACAAGAAGTACATTTTATTATCAATTAAATAGATTGAAGGAACCAGATAAATATAAAGAAATAAAAGAACAAATAATGTCTATTTATCATGAAAATAAAGGTAGATATGGATATAGAAGAATTACATTAGAACTTCATAATAGAGATTTTGGTATTAATCATAAAACAGTAAGAAAACTTATGAAAGAACTAGGTTTGCAATGTTTTGTAAGAGTACAAAAATATAAATCATATAAAGGTAAAGTAGGAAAAATTTGTGATAATCTACTAAATCGTAAATTTGAAGCAGAAGAACCGAATCAAAAATGGGTTACAGATGTAACAGAATTTAAAGTACATAACGAAAAACTTTATTTGTCGCCAATAGTTGATTTGTTTAATGGAGAAGTAATAAGTTTTAATCTATCTAGACATCCAGTATTTACACAAGTAGTAGACATGTTAGAAAAAGCATTTAGTAAGATACCAAATAATACAAATTTAATATTGCACTCTGATCAAGGATGGCAATACCAAATGAAGCAATATCAGTGGTTGTTAAAAGATAAAGGAATTAGACAAAGTATGTCAAGAAAAGGAAATTGTTTAGATAATTCATTAGCAGAAAATTTCTTTGGTTTATTGAAATCAGAATTATTTTATATGAAAGAATATAAAACAATAGAAGAATTAGAAAAAGATATAATAGAATATATAGATTATTATAATAATAAAAGGATAAAAGGCAAATTAAAAGGAATGAGCCCTGTACAATACAAAGTTCATTCCCAAGCAGCCTAGTACCTAATCAAAAAATGTCCAATTTTTTGGGTTCAGTACAAGTGTTTGCTTATTTTTTCTATTCTAGGAAAGTTCTCCAAACTTCCTATAATATAAAGAATTCCACAGAAAATTGCTTTGCAATTTTCGCGGACGAACAATTAACGTGGGCTGAATACTACCTATTAAATTTTATGAAATATTAGTCAGCCCACTATTGTTCTTTTAATACAAATGTTACAAATATTACCAAAGTATGACATTTTCATAAAAATTATGTAGATTCTTGCAATACTGCATTAATGCTGATAAAATAAAAATGGTGAGATAGTTATGCAAGAAATATCATTATGTATGATAGTAAAAGATGAAGAAAACGTTATAGGAAGATGTTTAGAAAGTGTCAGAGATATAGCTGATGAAATTATTATTGTAGATACAGGTTCAACAGATAGAACAAAAGAAATAGTTTCTCAATATACAGATAAAATTTTTGATTTCGAGTGGGTAGACGACTTTGCGAAGGCAAGGAATTTTTCTTTTTCAAAAGCTACGAAAGATTACTTATTATGGTTGGATGCCGATGATGTTATACTGGAAAAAGATTATCAAAAATTTATAGAATTAAAGAAAAATCTTGATACTAGCGTAGATATCTATATGATGAAATATAATTATATATTAGATAAGGGAGGAAATCCTACATTAGTGCAAAACAGAGAAAGATTATTAAAGAGAGAGAAGCATTATCAGTGGGTAAGTCCTATTCATGAAGTAATTATACCAGAAGGAAAAGTAGAGAATGTAGACATAGCGATTACTCATAAAAAAGAAGAAATTAAAGATTTAAATAGAAATTTAAATATATTAGAAAGAATGATAAAAAGTGGCCAAGAGTTAGATGATAGACAAGAGTATTCGTATGCTAAAGAATTATTTTGTTTACAAAGGTATGAGAAAGCGAAAGATGCATATGAACAATTTATAGCTAAATACCAAAAGCAATATAGTAATGAAAGATGGCTTTTATACTCAGCAATTTTAGAATTGTCAGATTGTTATAAATATTTAGAGGATAGTGAAAAATGCTTAGAATATTTATTTACTATATTAAAGTACGAGGTACCTGGACCAGAATGTTGTTGTAAGATAGGTAGTGTGTTTCTAGAAAAGAAGGAATATGAAACAGCAAAGTTTTGGTTTGAAATAGCATTACAGAATAATGAAAAACTAAAAGAAAGTATAAATGTTGATTACAATGAATTTATACCATATTTAAGTTTATGCGTTTGTTATTATTGGATGGGAGATATGAAAAAGTCAAATGACTACAATGAAAAGGCTGGAAAGATTAAACCAAAGGATGAAACATATTTACAAAATAAGACATATTTTATCTAAAAAACATAAAATTATGTAAATTGCTTGATTTATATTAAAAAATTTGTTATAATCTATAATAGATGTAAAATGGAATAAGTTTTATATGTTAGGAGAGGGAAAAATATGAAATTAGAACTAGATAATAAAAAGAGAATGAATCAACTATCTAAATTAATGAATGCTAAAAATAAAGAAATAGAAGATAATAAGCAAGAAATCGAGGATGAAATTGTTCCAGGTTCATATTTTTATGATGTACAGAAAGTAGAAAAATTAAAAATTCAACGTAGTAAAATGCAAAGAGAATATGACAGAATGAAACAGGAATATGAGCAAATTAAAGAGATACCAACAAAGAAAGATTTAATGGCAGAAATAGGGGATTTAAATTCGCAATTAGCAACGGTAGAAGATGGAATACAAACAATAGAAAAAGATATAAAAGAAGAACAAGCCGAATTTATTGGTGCATATTATATTCCAGAAGAAGTATTGCAACCCATGTTAAGAGAAAAAGAAAAATTAGAAGAACAGAGAGAAGACATAAAAGAGCAGATAAATGAAAGAGTAGAATTAACAAATGTAATTGATGAAATTGATAAAACGGAAAATGAAATTACTAAAATAGAAAACGAAATTACTGAAATAAAGAACCAAAGGGAAGAATTAAAAAAGGAACAAAGAGAAACTTATTCAGGAGCTTATTTTATACCAGAAGAAGAACTAGAAGAATTAAGAGATAAGGAAAAAGAATTAACAAATAAAGAGAAAGAGTTAACTAATAAGAAAAATAAATTAAAACAATTAGAAAATAGTTTCAAGTTAAAGTCTTCTGAATTTGTGACAAGAAATAAAAATAAGTCAAGACAAACATCAGGACCATCAAACGGACCATCAACTGGCCCATCAACAGGAACGTCAACTGGACCATCAAACGGCCCATCAACAGGAACGTCAACTGGACCATCAAACGGCCCATCAACAGGAACGTCAACTGGACCAACCACAGGATTAACAACGGGTCAAACAACAGGACCAACCACAGGACCAACAACGGGTCAAACAACAGGACCAACCACAGGTCAAACAACAGGACCAACCACAGGATTAACAACGGGTCAAACAACAGGACCAACCACAGGACCAACAACGGGTCAAACAACAGGACCAACCACAGGACCAACAACGGGTCAAACAAC
>CASDJM010000084.1 GCA_949280815.1 uncultured Clostridia bacterium
GAAGAAAATCAAGAAATGCAAAGCGAAAATAACGAAATAGAAGAAAATCAAGAAACGCAAAACGAAAGTATTGAAACAGAAGAAAATCAAGAAATACAAAATGAAAATAGCGAAATAAAAGAAGATGAAGAAGAACAAAATAAAAATTTAACAGAAAATCAAGAGGATGTTACAAGTAAAAAAAAAGAAAATAAAAATGTAGTTTCCAAAAAAAGAAAAAAAAGAAAACGCAGTAAAGACTTGGAAGATGAGCAAGAAATGTAATATTATTCCCTTTTTTCTAGATGTTGAAAAATTAAAAGAATGTTGAAAATTTGCTTGAAAAAAAACTTATATCGAGGTACAATAAAGAAAAAAGGGGGAATAGTAGTATGAACAAGTCAAAAAAAGAATTATCTATTATTGGAAAAATTTGTATTACTTTCTTAATTATATTAGTTCTACTTACTATTGCTAGCAGGATAATTGTTTCGAGCAATGTAAAAAGAGCAAATGAATTAGAAAGTCAAAATACAGCAGGACAAAAGTAGATAAAATCATAAGGAAAATATAAGTAAAAAATGGGAAACTATGTTATTGTAATATAGTTTCTTATTTTTGTTAGGAGGAAAAATGTTAAAAAAATATAGTAAAAAGTTAGTTGCACTAGTATTATTAATTTTGATGTTACTAGGAACATTTCAAAATGTAGTAAGTGCAGTTGATATATCAAGTGCCACAATTGAAGATTTGGGAGATTGTGGTCATCATCTAATGTTTTTTGATAGAAAGCAAAATGCGTGGTCATATATTATAACCACTATGGTAGGTTATAGAGAAAATGGCAATTTACATTATGCATATTGTTTAGATGTCGACAAGCATGGAGTAGGAGAAGAAAGCAGTTATGCAGTATCAGTTGATAATATCTTATCTGATAATAGAGTTTATCGTGTAATAGTAAATGGTTTCCCATATAACAATATGGGGTTAAATGATCAAGATGCCTTTGTTGCGACTAAACATGCTGTATATTCTATACTTTATAATAGAGATGTAAGGTCTTTTTACAAAGGTGGAGATGATAGAGGAAATCAAATAGTTAATGCCATTGAAAGTCTTGTAAATGTGGGGCGTAATGGAACACAAACACAAAATACAGTTAACCAAGTAAATATAAATAAAATTGGAGATGTTGTTGAAGATTCAAGAAGTGGATATTATTCACAAGTTTGTAGTGTATCATCTAATATAGAAATGGGAGAATATACAATCACGAGTTTAAATGGAATGCCAGAAGGCACATATACAGCAGATTTATTAGGAAATGCAAAAAATACATTTGGAGGAAATGAAAGATTTAAAATTGTAGTTCCTGAAAATAAAATAAATGGTGTAATAAATGGAAATGTTAATATATCTGGTACAATAAAATCTTATCCAGTATTTTATGGAAAAGCACCCAATAGCAATGTGCAAGATTATGCATTAACATATAGAGCATATTCAACAATAACTGCAAATGGTAATATTCAAATGGATATATACAAGTTAACATTAAAAATAATAAAACAAGATGATTATACAAAAAAAGGAATAGAAGGTGTAGAGTTTTCTTTAAAATATAGTGATGGTACATATATTGGAGAATACAAAACAAATAAAAATGGAGAAATTGTTGTAAATAAATTAAGAAAAGGGACAATTATTGCTACAGAGACAGCCACAAATGAAAAATATATTTTAAAAACAGAACCAACAGATGTTGATTTAAAATTTGATGAAGTAAAATCTATAATAATTGAGAATGAACACAAAAAGGGTAATTTATCAGTATATAAAACAGATAAAGACAATAACAAAATAGGATTAGGAAATGTAAAATTTGATTTATATTCAACAGAGTTTGATAAAATTATAGGTACATATAATACTGATGTCAATGGTATGTTAGAAATAAGGGATTTAAGAATAGGAGACTACAAACTTTTAGAGAAAGAAACGAATAAATGGTATAATTTAGCAGAAGATACCGAAATAAAAATTGACTGGAATGTTACAAACAATGTTACTATAAACAATGAACTAAAAAAAGGGAGAATAAAAATAATCAAAGTAGATGCAGAAGATAAAGAGTACAAAATAGCATCTGTGAAATTTAATGTAATGGATAAAGATAACAATGTTTTAGAAACAATAATTACAAATTCTAATGGTGAGGCTATTACAAAAGAATATCCAGTAAGAGATTATGAAAAATTATATTTACAAGAAATTGAAACAAACGATAAATATGTTTTAAATGACGAGATTGTAGAAATAAAACTTGAAGAAAATAAAATAAAAGAAGTTGAATTTGAAAATGAAAAAATAAAAGGTCAAATAAAAATTCTAAAAGTAGCTGAAAAAGATAATATAATTACAGGAGATAAAGAGGGAACACCATTAAAAGATGTAGAATTTGAGATCCTAGACGAAAATAAAAATTTAATAGAAACATTAAAAACTGATGAAAATGGCGAAATTCTAACAAGTAAATTAACAAAAGGTATAAAATTTGTACGAGAAAAAAATTCTGCTGAATGGTATCAACTAGACGCAACAGAATGTAAAGTTGAAATTGTAAAACATGGAGAAATAAAAGAATTAAATATTAAAAACAAGCCAGATGAGCCATCATTAGAAACTACAAAAACAGGTATTGAACAAACAACACGAAATCAAGAGATAAAATATGATTGTACTGTTAAAAATACAGGAAATGTTAGATTAGATGATTTTACTTGGCATGATTATATTCCATTTGATTATATAAAGCCAACTAAAATTGTAACAGGGATTTATAATCAAGCATTAAAATATAGCATTTATTATAAAACAAATAAAAAAGATTATACACTATTAAAAGATGAATTAGATTCAACAGTAAATAACTATATAGATTTTACAAATATTGAGTTTGAAGATGAGGAATATATAACAGAAATAAAAATGTATTTTGGAAGTGTAGATGTAGGATTTACAACAGAGGATAATATACAACTTTTTGCAGTAGTAAAAGATGATGTGAAAAATGGAGATAAGTTTACAAATAAGACAATGCTTGTAGGTCAACATGGAATAGAATTAAAAGATAATGATGAGCATACTACTGAAATTTACGAAAAACAATTAATAACAAAATTACCTAAAACAGGGTTTTAAATAAAGAGAAAGTTCAAACTTTCTCTTTTATAATAAGGAGGAAAAATGGAAAAGAGAAAACAGTTAGATAAAGAATTAAATTTTTTAGATGAAAAAATGAGTAATATTAATTTGGAAATGATAACATTGGAAAAAGAAAAAAACAAAATTGAAGAAGAGAAAGCAATATTAACAAGTGATGTAAAAAATTTAGAGGAGGAAAAAAAGAATATTTTATTAAAAAGTGAAAACCATAAAGGAATAATAAAATACTTATACATGATTATACAAGCTAATTCCGATTTGAAAACACTTAAAATCATAGATGCAAAATTAGAAGAAAATAGGAAAAATCTTCAAAAAGTAGAAGATAAATTAGATATAAAAAATCAATTAATAAAAGACAAAATGAATGAAAAAGCAGATGTATGGAAAAAAAGAGAAAAAATATATATGGGAACATATAAAGAGGCAGAAACGGAAAAACAAACTACTACAAATGAAAATAGCAAAGATTTAAACAGTCTAATCAATTTATATAATTTAGTAAACCAAGTTACTTTTGAAGATAAAAAAGCGAATGCAATAAAAGAAAAACTAATAAAGAATTTAAATACTAATATTGAAGAATACATAAAAGAAAATAATATACAACCACCAAAAAATATGAAAGCAAAGAATACAGAAAAAGAGGAGGAAAACGAATGTTAAAAACTTTGGAAGAGGCTGGAGAAAAGGTAGATTCATTAGTACGAGAAACCTTTGAAAATGGAAAATTAGCCGATTTTTTAGATACAATGGCAAAATTACCCAATATCAGTTATGGAAATTGCTTATTATTGAAAAGTCAATTGGAAGATGTTTCAAAAGTATTACCAAAAGAGATATGGAAGCAATATGGAAAAAATGTAGATGAAAAAGCAGAACCATTACAAATTATAAAATATGATAAAAATAATCAAGAAACAGGATATATATTAGCTGATGTATATGATGTTAGTCAAACTGATTCAAACAAAAAAGAAAAAAGTTACAATAAAGAATTTTTAGAAAACATTATGAACAATATGCAAAAAAAATTAGACCAAAAATATAAATTAGAATTCAAAAAAGAAGAAAATATAGGCGAAACAATAAGACATATTATATTTAATATGAATGATTTTTCTGGAAATAGTAATGCAGTAGACTTCATAGATTCAATAAGGTTAATAGTAGAGCCAAGTGTATATACAATACAAAAGCGTTTTGGATTAGAAACTACAAATAATGATGAAATAAACAACATTTGTATATGGGGTGTAGATCAAGCCAATGATACCTTAAAACAAGGATTAAAGGATATTCAAAGGACAGTAAATTCGTTTGTAAAAGATTTTGAAAGAGAACAAAAGAAATATTTAATAAATATGAATTATAAAAATCAAGAACAAGAAAATAATTAAGGGCAGTAATGCCCTTTTTCAAGGAGAAATTATGAATTTTTATAAAATAGATGATGAAATAATATATAATTTTTATATGATGCCAAAGGTTCTATTCAATGAAAAATATAGAAAATTATCACTTGAGGCTAAAATTACATATATGTTGATATTAGATAGGTTAAAAATATCAAAAATGAATACTTGGATAAATGAAGAAAGGGACTTATATGTACTCTATAAAAGAGAAGAATTAGAGCAACAACTGGGATTGTGCGAAAAAACGATAGTAAAAATTTTAAAAGAATTAAAAGAGTTTAACTTAATATACGAAAAAAGACAAGGATTAGGTAAACCTAATATAATGTTTGTATATAAACTTGAAGAAGTACAAGAATGTCAAAAGCAGAACTGTAAATTTTACAGTTCTAAAGATGTAAAAAATACAGTTTTAGAACAGCAAAATTTACAGAGAAATAATAATAATATTAATAATAATAAATATAATAATAATTCTGTCAGTCAGTATAATGAGGAGATGGAGGCATTAGAGGAAATTAAGAAAAAATGTGAATTAGATTTTTTATTGACGACTGACGAATACAGAATGAAACCTATAATTGAAAATTTGCTTGAAATAATGTATTTTTCAAAACAGATTAAAATAAATAATGCTATTTTGCCACAAGCATTAGTGAGAAGTAAAATGCAAAAACTAAATAGTGGAATTGTTATGTATATGATTAATAAATTAAATAAACAAGGAGAAAAAGAAGAATTTAATATAAAAAATAGCACTAATTTTTTAATTACCTGTCTATACAATTGCATAACTGAATATTACTTAGATTCGGAACTAATGTTTAAAAGTGAATATGGGTAAAATATTAATTAAAAATTGTTAAGTTTTATTGAACAATAGAAAATTATGTGCTAGAATATCATTAAAAGGAGGAATAAATATGAACAAACTAAGTAAAGTGCTATTAATTATAAGTATTATTTTTGTAATCGGTTTTTGTGTTATGTTAGGGTTATATTTTAATCTAAAGAAGGATTATAATGAGTTAAAGGGTGACTTTTTATTTAGTAGAAACGGAAACGAAATTGAAAATAGTAATCTAGATGGTAATTTTTTATTTTATGAAGAAGGCAAATAGATAATAAAAAAAGGAAATCCCAGATAGTGTAAAATAAAGTGTGTAAGTTAAAGGTACCAAACTTATGCACTTTACTT
>CASDJM010000085.1 GCA_949280815.1 uncultured Clostridia bacterium
TTTTCCTTTTCTGTATTCTTACTCTTTCTTACTCTTTAAAGACCGAAAAAAATTCACAAATAAAACTTGTATTTTTTCATTTTTTTATTTTCACCATTGAATATTTTAAATTTATGTACACTTAAATTCCACCTATAAATTCTTCTTCATCATCTTCCATTAAACCTGTTTCTTTTTCTATATCTCTTTCTTTCGGTTCATATTGGTAAGGATCTAACATACCTTTTTTATAATTATCTACATACTTAATAATTTCACTTTTACTCATATTGCAAATTCTTTTCATCCAAAAATTTGCCATAATTGTTGGTCTACCACAATTCTTTCTAGTTTTTCTTAATAATGTTACATCTTCTAAAAATTCTTTATATCCTTTACATCCTCGTGCTAATTGTACCTTTTTTGTAAGAATTTTAGAATATTCTTTGTATTGCATATTATAAGTTACATCTCCTATATATTTCTTCATAATAATATAATCCTCCTATATTTCTTCTATTTCTTCTGATATATCTTTTAGCTTTTCTTTGTCTATATATTTATCTATAAAGGCTTTTCTTACTATCTCAAATTGAGCATCATAATCATAGTCATATTCTTTTTTATATTGTTCATCTTTATTATATTTTGCATATATCAATCTTGATAATTCGTTTATTAGACTATTATCTGGATATTTTTCATGTAAGTTTAATATAAAATCTTCTTTTTCAATTTCTCTTATATCTTCTAAATCACTAGCTTGTATTTCCGAATCACTTTGAATAGATAAAACTTTTATAAATATATTATACTTTTCTTCTAATGCTTGATATTTTTCTATATCAAATTCAGTTGTTTTTAATTTATTTGGTAATTTTATTTTAGTTATTTCTTCTTTGCTAAATTTCTTTGCTTCATTAATATCAAAAGTATATATATATTCTTCATCCTCTATATCCTTCACATATGCCCTTGAATCAATAAATTTAATTATATATGTCTTCAAATTAATCATCTCCTAAGTCTATTCCCTGACTTCTTCTTGATGCTCTTTTATACAATCCTCCAACCAATCTTTCAAAACTTTTTTTATCTCTTCTTTGTTTTCTCCTATTTCATCTATCCCATAATATACTTCACTATCACAATTTAAATAATCATCTTCTCCATTGTCCATTTCCTCATAATAGCATATTTCAAGCCAATTATTATGAATAATGTTATACTTATTTTGAAATGTTCCATCTTGAATAGCTTTTTTTAATTTATCATCATATAAAGGAATTTCTCTTCCTTTTTTATTTTCAATTTCTACTTCTCCGTTGACTTCAATAGTTATTAAATATCCATTTTTTCTAAAGCTAGAAATTATTTCATTATCTTTTAGTAAAAGTTTATCACCTGTATATTCTTCTAAATTATCTACTATTTTAAATATTTCTTTATTCTTTTCCATCGTTTTTTTACCTTTCTTCAGTCTCTTCATCTTCACACATATATGGTGGCTTATTTATATGTGTTTGATCTACATTTTTATTTTTAAAGCAGTTTCCTTTATAAATCCAATGTGCAGCTTCTTTTTCAAAAGTTGTATATGTTTCTTTCCATTTGTTATCTTCAGTATCAAATCTTTCACCATATGGTTCTCCTGCTTGTATAAATGTTTCATAATGTGTTACTGGTGGTACTGAATTTAGAAAGTCATTTACTATATCTTCACTTACGAGGTCTCCTGCTTTGAAAAAATCATCAAAATATGTTGTTTTTGAATTATGCCAATCTGTCATTGTTTTTGTTTTTATATATAAATTATACTCATTTTTAGCATCATAATAATTATCAAATATACGAAAAGAATATTCTTCATCAGTTTCTTTCTTAGAAATATAAAAGCATGTAGTTTCTTCTATTTTTAATTTATTTAATGTTATATCCTTTTTTTCTTCTAATTCTAGCACTTCTTTATTCTGCAAAATATTAAAAACATCTTCTTGTATATCAAAAAGGTCTCTCTCTAAATCTAATTTGAATATAGATGCTATTTCACCTTTAAAATCATTCTCATCTAATTCTACATATTTATAGTAATCCATTTTCTTCCTCCTCTATTTGTGCTAATCTATCTAATTTATTGCAATGTTTTAAGTAATTTTCTTTTAAATTTTCCATACTTTTTTCTATTGCTTCTTCATAATACTTCAGTCCTTCTTTGATATTAGATATAGTTTCCTTATCATCCTTGTACTTTTTTAAATTTTGTTTTCCACCTTCTATAAGTTCTAAATTTTGTAATATATAATTAACTTGATCCATTGTATCAGCCATATATACATATTCATCTGTTTCAAACTGAAATTGTAGTCTTGGAATATTAGTATATATTTGTAATTTTTTCAATATCTCTTCTAATTTCATATCTAATCTCTTTCTTGTTCATCTTCTAGTTCACTATAATTTTTTTCAAACTCAATACCTAATTCATTCATTTCTTCTTTTGTTAAACCTATTATTTTTGTAAATGCAATGTACTCATCTTCTTCTGTACTACAATGTTCAGAAACATAACCCACTAGTTTATTAAATATTTCTTCCTTTCTTTTTTGTTCCATTTGTCTTACCTCTCTTCTTCTAAATTTTCTGCTAGTCCTTCTAGCATAATTCTTATATTTCTATCTACCATATTTAATTCTTCTTCTAAACTCATATTAGATTGCAGTTGCTTAAAACACTTTTCTGATAAATCAACTATGTTTTCCATTAAAAATTGATATGCTAATTCACTTATCCAACCATTTGTTAAATCTTCAGTTATTTTGTCTTTTATCCATTCAGAATAGTCATTTATATCTTTTTTTAAACTCTGTTTGTTCTTTTCTCTATTTTTATCAATTTCACTAAGCTGCATTGAAATATTTTTAAGAGATTTATTATTTATTTCTAATATATTTTTCCCATAGGATATTCCTTTTAAATCATTTATATTTAACATTTGTTCATCTTTGCCTGGATTAGCTCTCAAAAAACTTCTTCCTTCTAAATAAGGTAATCTTATTCTTATATCATTATCTATACAACATAAAAAATTAGAAATATTTGCTTTAACTTTAAATTTTTCAAAGTTTTTAAATATTAAATTCACACTTTCTTTATTCTTTAGGAAATCCATAATCCTCTTATATTCGTATATATATGATGGAGCTATACCACTTTCTATTTCTTTCAATATAAGTGCTGAATCTATTTCTTTTTTGAAGAAACCTTGTTTAAATAAATCATCTAAATTTTCAACTTTTTCAGTATATGGATTATACTGAAATTTGCCAAGATATATTTTATTTGATTTTAAATCAGGAACATATTTGTCATCATATTCTAAATTTAATTCACTTTTTTCTCTTAAACTATAAATAGTAGTTGGAGAAAAGTTTTTATATAAATCATATACAGAATATTTATTTTTTCTTTTCTCTACCTGTTTTTGTATAAACTCATTCGTTTGTTTTTCTACATCTTCGCATATATTTACCATTCTATATTTGTTTTCAACTTTTTTTTCAAATTTAGCATCTCTATGTTTTCCATAGAAAAACATCGTATTATTTTTATCTTTCAAATAAAAATAATATAAATATTGTTTTAATTGATTAAATTCTCGTGTTATATCATATGGTGTATCACTTACAAAATTAAATTTTTCTATTTCTATTTTCATTATTTTAGCAACCTTTCTTATAATGTAAACTCATTTTCTTTTATTATATTTCAACCTCATTGCTTTCTTCATTTTTATTCTCTGTATTTGAATCAACAAATTTATTTTCTTTATATGCTTCTAAAAAAGCATCATAGTAAGGTTTTCCTTCATATCCATTAATCATATCAACTATAATGTTAAGGTATTCATCTTGTGGATCATGACAAGGAATATCAATTATATTATCAAGTACATTAAAATTTTCATACACAAAGCCAGATAAGTCTAAAGTTGCTACATTGTTTTTTTCATTATAATTAACGACTTCAACCTTTTCAGCAATAATCTCTAAAAGCATATTATAAGAATCTTCTTCGTTTAAATTATCATAGTCAATAGAAAAACAACATCCTGGTATTTCAACTTCAGTATCTTCTATGTCTACTTCATTTAATTTTAAACTTTTTAATGTATTCAAATCTTTACCTCCTATGTTTCTCTTTCAATTTCTTCTTCATTATTAAAAAATTTAAGATGATTTTTTTCATCTATATATACAACTAAGGCCTCATATAAACTTTCTGTTGTTAAATTATAATCAGATTTTAAAAAGTCTTCTGCTATTTGTTTACACTTATCATAAACAATATCACATTCTGGGTTGGAACTATTTGAAAACTCTTTATTTAATAAATCATAGCCTAAAACAAATATTATATAATCTCTATCACTTTCCAATTTACATTTCCTCCTCTTCTTCCTGGTTGTAAAAATTATTAATTAAATCCATATTATCTACATATACATTTATAAAATAATTCATCATATAATTTCTTAAACTTTCTTCACTTTTCATTATTTCAGCATTTATAGGATCACTTGTTAGATTATCTGTCTTACAGTCTTTATTATCACATAAATAAGATATAAGATATAATCTGCCTTCTTCTGATATTAATGCAACATTTAAAGGATTTTCATCAACTTTATCCATTTGCATTGTTATAAGTTCTCCATCAGATTCTAAATCTTTTATATTAGATTTTTTTAATGTTTTCCAGTCTCGTATTCCATCAAATGAAAAATATAAATTACCAGATAAACTAACTTCAGGTACATTAATATCAATTTTTTCAATTGCTTTTACATCTATTTTCTCATAATCTTCATAATCAAATGTTATTTCTCTATCGTTGTATTGTTGCATAGCATTTTCTAAGGCTTCTTCTTTAGAAGTTGCTTCTATTGTAACAACTGTACTTGCTTTTTCTGTAAGCCTTACATCAAATTTTCTTTTACTATTTCTATATGTTTCAATAGGTTCTATTATTGTTTTAAAATCTTTCAGGATTTCATCAATATTAGGATTGTAATTTGACATTTCTTCTTGCCATTTATTTAATTTTGTTTTTGCAACATCAATTCCAGCTTTAATGTAGTATTTTACAGATAAACTTAAAGCAGCCATTTCAAAATTTCTTAACTTTACATCTTGATTTAAATCTTTATACAATTTTAGTAAATTTTCTCTTTTACAAGATGTTTCATAGATTCTTTTATCATCTGCAACAACATATATCATGTCATTATCTGTATTTTCATTTATTACATGATCCAATTCTTCTAATGGATAATCCCAATTATTTTCTGGTTTATAATATTTTGATTTCAATAATAAATCTTTATTTCCTAATACAAAAATCATTTGCAATTCCTCTTTATATAAAATTAAAAGTTATAAGTTTATGCGTGTGCAAACCTATAACTTCATAATATTATTATAAATACTTGTATTTGAGCTTTCAATTCCCTTTTTATTCCCTAACTTCATCTTCTTCAGTATCTTCAATTTTAACTCCATATAATTCGGATATTTCACTAATGGTATCTATAATATCTGTTTTAATCTCTTCAAATGACATTTTTTCTTGAAGATGATTCATTTCGATTACTTCTAGTTTATCTAAAATTGCTCTTTTTAGTTCAAATGTAAAAAATGTATTTGCTAAATCTAAAGATGTACTGAACCCAAAAAATTGGACATTTTTTGGTTAGGTACTAGGCAACTTGGGAATGAACTCTGTATTGTACAGGGCTCATTCCTTT
>CASDJM010000086.1 GCA_949280815.1 uncultured Clostridia bacterium
ACTTCAAACAGTATAAATATCAATTTAGTGTGACATATGTTTGACAAACCTACAGGGTATATCAGGCTAAAAAATTACCATGATTGACATTTTATGTTAATCATGGTATACTTTAATTATGGTAACTGTAAACTATTTCTTTTTGTGTTTTTAAAAAGAAATTCAACAAAAACGGCACTTCAAAAAATAGAAGGAGGAAGCAATTATGGCAAAATCAAAAAAAGGGATGGACTCTTTAGAAAAGAGAGTTTCAGAGGTCGAAAAACGGTTAGACAATTTTGATACAAAAGTTGGCAGCAAGGTATCTAAGGCTTGTTTTAGAGATTTAGAAGAAAGAGTATTAAAGTTTGTAAAAATAATTGGGATAGTAGTAGTAGTGATAGGGATATTAATAGCAGTAGTAATGTATCATGGTTCACGGCAAATTGAAAATCTTAAGGAGTCTAATAAGGAACTCTCAAACAAGGTAAAAGTTTTAGAGGGACAAAAGAGCGATAAAACTGAGAGTAATTATGAAAATTACGAAGCTTATATTGACACTCTATTTGAATCTGATGGAACGCTATATAAATCAATAAATAATAAAGCGGAGTTTTTTTTAGATATGAATTTAACAAATCCGATACAAAATCCTATATTTTGTTCAAAAGATAAAGAGTTTATTGGGGCAAATGAAGATGGATTATCAGTTTATATGTATCGAATGAGTAATAAGTATCTATGCTATAGTTCATATAATCTTGATTCGTGGAAGGACTTTATTAGATGTGAGTGAGACTTTACGCAAAGTGTCGTTTATCCTGTATGAATGTGCGAAAGCACGTTCATGCGGGAGTTTTTAAATTTTAGAGGGATTTTAATTTGACTTTTATGGGAAAATATAGTATAATGCAAAACAGTAATTAGCAACAAAAACTAGTTGCTAGAGAATGAGATTTTATTATAAGTTACGGTTAATAAAAATAATTTAAGAAAAGAACCGATTATTTGTATTAAGAGAAAGATAATGTAAATAATAATAAGGAACGGATTTATAAAAGTTTAGATTATGTAAGTTAAGAGAGAAGAAAAGCTACATAATAGAATAAACTTTCATATTACTATGGGTAAAATAAATTAGGTTCATTAGTTTGTTATAATACAAGCTATTTTTATATTCTTGGAAAGTTCTTCGAACTTCCTAAAATATAAAAGTATTCCACAGAAAAATCGAATATTTTTCTATACAAAAAACGAGAGATACACAAAATTTGTTAGGAAGCAAGATTTATCCATGCTATTGAAAATACATAGAAATAGATTTACATTTGCAAAAGAGCAACTGAAATTAATAAAATCAAATCAAAGAAAAAAGAAGAGAGGAGAAATTATGGCAGAAGAAAAACCAGAAAATAAGCAAAAAAGAAGCTATGAAAAAAGAGAAAAAGCGACAAAAAGAAATTATCAAGAAAGAAAGAGGACAGCAAGAACTCAAAATCAAGAGGAGGGAAAAACACCACGACCATATCAAAAAAGAAATACTAGTAATGCTAAGAGCGAGAAAGTAAGAACTGTTTCCACACAAAATGTAGAAAATGTGGAAACTACAGATGAAAAACCTAAGGTAGAAAGAAAAAGAAGAACTTCTACGAGAACAAGAAGAACAACCAAAAACAACAATATTTTTAAAGCATCAAAGTTAAAAATTATTCCATTAGGAGGATTACATGAGGTAGGAAAAAATATTACAGCTTTTGAATATGAAAACGAGATTATTGTAGTAGACTGTGGAATGACTTTCCCAGAGGATGATATGCTAGGTGTAGATTTAGTTATACCAGATATTACTTACTTGGAAAAAAATGTAGATAAAATTCAGGGATTGGTGATTACTCATGGACATGAAGACCATATAGGAAGTGTACCTTATTTATTAAAGAAGATTAATATACCAATTTATGCACCAAGACTAGCAGCTGGGTTAATCAGAAATAAATTAGAAGAACATAAATTATTAAGAAGTACAAAACTAACAGAAGTGATGCAAGGAGATACGATTAATTTAGGAAAAAACTTTAAAGTGGAATTTATCAGAAGTTCACACAGTATTCCCGATTCTGTTATGTTAGCAATTACAACACCAGCTGGAACAATTTTACACACAGGTGATTTTAAAGTAGATTATACACCAATTGATGGAAAAACTATGGACTTTGGAAGAATTGCTGAAATTGGAAATCAAGGAATTTTGGCTTTAATGTCAGATAGCACTAATGCGGAAAGAAAAGGATTTACGATGTCAGAAAGTTCGATTGGAGAAGTGTTTGATAAGCTATTTTTAAATTGCACAAAAAGAATTGTTGTTGCTACTTTTGCTTCCAATGTGCATAGGGTACAACAAATTGTAAATTCAGCTATCAAGTATAATCGTAAAATTGCTGTATGTGGTAGAAGTATGATTAATATGATAGAAACAGCTAAAGATTTAGGCTATATTGAAGCTCCAGATAACATATTTATTGACATTGATATGATGAATAGCTATACAGATGAACAGCTAGTAATCATAACGACAGGAAGTCAGGGGGAACCAATGTCAGCTTTAACAAGAATGGCTGCTGGTGATCACAGAAAAGTAAAAATAACACCAAATGATTTAGTTATTATTTCTGCAACACCAATACCAGGAAATGAAAAATTTGTTTCTAAAGTAATTGATGATTTAATGCAAATCGGGGCAGAAGTGGTATATAGTTCGTTAGAAACAATTCATGTTTCTGGACATGCCTGTCAAGAAGAACAAAAATTGATATTAGCTTTAACAAAGCCTAAATATTTCATACCAGTACATGGAGAATATAGACAATTGATTGCTCATAGTGAGACAGCACAAAGTATGGGAATTGATAAGGATCATATTATCATGATGTCAAATGGTAGAATATTAGAAATGAATCAAGATGGTGCTGAATTGACTGGTTCTGTTCCAAGTGGTAGGGTTTTGGTAGATGGATTAGGTGTTGGAGATGTTGGAGGTATCGTTTTAAGAGATCGACAACATTTATCACAAGACGGATTAATCGTTATTGTACTAACGATGGATTCTTCAACAGGAGAGGTTGTTGCTGGACCAGATGTTATTTCAAGAGGATTTGTTTATGTAAGAGAATCAGAAAATTTAATGGACGATGTGAAGTCTGTTGTAAGACATGAAATAAAGAAATGCGAAGAAAGAGGTATTACAGATTGGACAACGATTAAATCTACGACAAGAGAAAATTTGAGGGATTATATTTTTATGAAGACGAAGAGGAATCCGATGATTATTCCAATTATTATGGAGGTATAAAAATGAATTATAAAGATTTAGCCAATTTAATATTTCCAGATGCAAAGGAAATATCATATTATGAAGAAAAATATCCAGAAAGAAATCTAAAAGAAGGAGCAATGGTCACAAGATTTGCTCCTAGTCCAACTGGATTTGTACATATTGGAGGATTGTATCAATCCTTAATTGCTAGAAAATTAACAGCACAAACAGAAGGTGTATTTTTCTTGAGAGTAGAAGATACAGATCAAAAGAGAGAAGTAGAAAATGGGATTACTGGAATTGTAAATGCTTTAAAAGATTTTGTGATTGTACCAGATGAAGGAATGATTTCTGAAAATGAAGAAAAGGGAAATTATGGACCTTATAAACAATCTTTAAGAAAAGAAATTTATCAAGCTTATGCCAAATACTTAATAGAGCAAGGAAAAGCCTATCCATGTTTTTGTACACCAGAAGAAATAGAGGGAATTAGAGCCAAACAGGAAGTTGCTAAAATTAGACCAGGTTATTATGGGGTATGGGCTAAATGTAGAAATCATACTGTAGAAGAGATGGCAGAAAAAATAAAAAAGGGTGATAGTTATATTATTCGTTTTAAATCATCAGGGAGAGAAGATAGAAAAATCAAGCATCATGATGTGATTAAAGGAAATGTAGATTTTCCAGAAAATGACCAAGATATTGTAATTATCAAAGCAGATGGTTTACCAACTTATCATTTTGCACATGCGATTGATGACCATCTAATGAGAACAACTCATGTCATTCGTGGTGATGAGTGGTTGTCTTCTGTTCCATTGCATTTACAATTGTTTCATGAGTTGGGATTTAAAGCACCTAAATATGCACATATTGCACCAATCATGAAAAATGATAATGGAAACAAGAGAAAATTAAGTAAGAGAAAAGATGCAGAAGCAGCAGTTAGTTATTATGAAGAAGAAGGAATTCCAGCAGAGGCGGTAAAAGAATATTTGTTAAATATTGCAAATTCTAATTTCGAAAATTGGAGAAGAGCAAATCCAGACAAATCAATGGATGAATTTGAACTTCAATTAAATAAAATGAGTGTGAGTGGTGCTTTATTTGATATGGTTAAATTGTTAGATGTAGGAAAAACAGTTATATCAAGAATGTGCGCAGAGAAAGTGTATGAAGAAGCACTTAATTGGGCACAAAAACATGATGAAGAGTTAGTAAAAATGCTAGAGGATAAAGAGTATGCGTTAAAAGTATTTGGGATTGAAAGAGGTAATAAAAAGCCAAGAAAAGATATTTCAAAATGGTCAGAAGTAAAGCAAAATATAGAATACATGTATGATGAAGAATTCTATGAAAAACCACAAGAATATTCATATCAAGTTATTCATCATAAGGAAGAGATTAAAAAGATATTAACCTTATATCTTGAAAAATATTATGATGATTCTTATGACAAACAAACATGGTTTGACAATATTAAGGAACTAGCAGGTGAAATGGGATATGCAAAAGAAGTAAAAGAATTTAAGGCAAACCCAGATCAATATAAGGCACATGTTGGAGATGTTAGTACTGTTTTAAGAGTGGCTTTAACAGGCAGAACGAATACACCTGATATGTATGAAATTATGCAAATTTTAGGGAAAGATAGAATTGCTAAAAGATTTGAAACAGCAATGAAATAGGGACAATTGGGGACGTTTCCTTCTGCACCTTTGCCAAGCAAGGCGGTATGTAATATATTATTTTTTACACCTTGTGTGTCGCAACCTAGTGAATGAAAGTTTGCGTAGGTTGCTCCAATCGCACTCGCTTTGCTCGTTTGGTCGCTTACGCGGTGTTGCAAAATAATATATTACATACCGCCTTGCTTGGCAAAGGTGCAGAAGGAAACGTCCCCAATTGTCCAAGAGAGGAAATAAGTTATGGAATATAATTTAGGTGATGTGGTAAGAACAAAAAAGCAACATCCTTGTGGTAGCAAATTGTGGGAGATTACAAGAGTTGGCGTTGATTTTAAATTAAAGTGCCAAGGATGTGGTCATGTAGTGATGTTACCAAGGGAGAAAGCTTTGAAGGCAATTACGAAGAAAATGGAAAAAGGGGAGGTGTAAAACACCATCCCCTTTATCTGAGGCAAAAACATTAGAAAAATTTATATATTTATATAGAATAAGCTTTTTTCTTTTCGAGCTTATCCTGCCGGCGTTTCTGCCGTTTTTCAAAATTTTTCCTTTTTTTCTTTTCGAGCCGTTGCTTGGTGCTATTGTTTTTGTTTTGCATAATTACCTCCATATTGTTTGACAACCGATATAGCTTGGTTGCTTATTAAAGTGTGTCTACAGAATTATATAATAATGTAGACATAAAGTCAAGAGCCAATTGAAAAATATACAAGAATATTATGATTAATTTATGATAATGTCTTAAGTAATAACTTTTAAAAATGTCCCAAA
>CASDJM010000087.1 GCA_949280815.1 uncultured Clostridia bacterium
CCTCCAATACGGACTTTCACCGATTAGCTAAACGACATGCCTGTCGCACATATGATAAAAACAGGAACTTATTTTGGTTCCTGCTTTTTGGTTTTTATCTAATTTAGGATCACTTAACATTACTCCTTCTTTTTGAATATTCATATAGAAAGGTAGTATTCTACTTTCTGCCTTCTATTAGTTCAAATAGTATATTTTTTAATATTTTATATTATATGTACTTATTAAAAACATTAAGTATTCATTGTATGCTATATTCAGTGTTTCTAAAGTATTCTTCTTTTTATAATCTTTAACTGCTTTTTCAACTACATCATTATCACAAGAAAATTCATTAGTACTTATCTTCATTAAAGTATCTGCCATGAATAAGCTTGCCAACTCATCTCTTTCTTGTCTAGCAACCCAGATTTCTATAAACTGTTCTTTGGGAATTGTTTTATCACTATCTTCATAAAATTTTTCCGCTATTTCATGATATCTTTCTTTTTTACTATCTGAAATACTAAATCCATTGTTGATAGCTTCTTGTTCTGCTACAAATTCTTTGGCTGTTTCAAGTATTATATCTCCATTTTTGCATAAAAGCTTTTTCTCTTCTTCTGAATATGCATTTAATTTTTTTTCTTCCATTTGTATATCCATTTTAGTCACTGGTATTTCATTTATCGTATAAGATATTTCTGTCGGTTTTAAAGTATTATTTTTGCCTTTTATTTCCTCAATTTTCGTTTCTTCAAAATTTGCTATACTTGTTATTATAGCCTTTTCAGATATTGTTTTATCTTTTTTCCTTACTTTGTATCCAATTAAAATGAGAAGTAATATTATAAATAAACTTATTACCATAATCCATTTTTTCTTCATTTTTATCAATCCTTTTACTTATTTTAATCCAGGTCCACTAACAATTGCACCATTTCCTACTCTTTGTCCTTGTTCCCATGCAACTGTGTAATTTAAAATATCATAATTAGTATAATTTCTGGATAAGCCATACTTATTCAATTTTGAAAATTCTGTTTGTGCTCCTATGTAAGGATCCCAGTTTTTTATTCCTTCTGTTTCTTCCCAGTCATAATAGTCAATCATCATATATTTAAAATTCATTGTATAAGAATTTCCTTCCTTTGAAACAATAGCACTACCTCTTGTTCTATAATTATAAACAGCCATAAACCAATTCAAATTTGGTGCTGGACATCGATCATTTATTTCAGTATAACAATATATAGGTTGCTTATCAGTATCTTTTACTATTATATTTTCTGTAGCTTCTATCATTGAATTTATAGAATTTTTTAGTGTCTCCTTAGGTTCACTCATATCCCTAATTGCATTTTCAAATAATATTTCCTTAGCCGTATGACCAGTTTTGTAATGTCCTTCTTCATATGAATATATATTTCTGGTTTCTTCAGCATACTTTTGTTGACCACTCGTTAAAAAATATAATAAATTATTAGCTGCATCTTTCATCTGTGCATTATAAGCTAAATAAGCTAACTGTATTCCTAAATCTCTTTTTTTTATTTCGTTTTCTCGTTCTTCTTCTGTAATAGAAACGGAATTATATTCTAATTCTCCTTCTATTATATTAGCTTCTGCCTTTAAAGCTATGTTATAGTAACCATTGGAATTAGTTGAAAAATATAATCCTGTATTAGAAATATAATCAGCATCCAAATATCCACTATTTCTTTTCCATAGAACATCTGTCCCTTTATAAATATCATAATTTGAAGCAATAAACTCATCTCCAGAAACCATAAAATAACTAGATTTAGAAAGATTTATGCTACCTCCTGACACTTTCCCATTAGTATCTATCTTTATCCTAAATACTGCTTCACTACCACTAATTCTATATGCTGAATATACTGGATCTTTTGAAGCAACAAGTCTTTTGGGACTATAATAAATTAATATAGATGATGAAGCATCTTTTACTACAAGATAATATGGATAATCTTGTATATTTATTTTATATTGTGAAGGTGAAAAATATACATTGTAAGTTTTTTTCTTATATTCAAAATTAACATTTTCATATTCTGTTGCTTTTTCTAAATTATCAGCAAATACATACCCTACTTGTCCATTGCTTAATGCTACCTTATCCCAAGTATGACCATTTACTGTGTTTACTGAATAGGCTATTCTTTTTACTATGCCCCAGATGCTAATGTCATTATTTCATTATAATTAACTGCTGCTTTTTCATACACTATTGTTTCATTGATTATTTTCACTACATCATCGCAGGATTTTTCACTTTCTTGAGAAGAATTATATTCATATCCATGATTTTTATTATAAGCCACTGTTTTGCCACTAAAAATGTCCTGATTAGTTGCAATAAAAGTATCATAATATACCATAATATAAGCTTTAGAAAGATTTGCACTCCTTCCTGATACTGAACCATCTGAATCAATTTTTATTCTAAATGCTAATTCACTACCATTAATTCTATTAGCTGAATATACTGGATCTTTTGAGCCAACAAGTCTCTTTTGACTATAATAAATTAATATAGATGATGATGTTTGTGATTCCTTTACTATAAGATAATATGGATAATCTTCTATATCAATTCCATATTGTGAAGGCGAAAAATATACATTATAATTCTTTTTATTATATTCAAAATTTATATTTTCATATCCAGTTACTATTTCTAAATTATCGGCAAATACATATCCTTCTGTTCCATTACTTAATACTACCTTATCCCAAGTATGACCATTTACTGTGTTTACTGAATAGGCTATTCTTTTTACTATGTTTCCAGATGCTAATGTCGTTATTTCATTATAATTAACTGCTGCTTTTTCATACACTATTGTTTCATTGGTTACTCTCATCACATCATCACAAGATTTTTCACTTTCTTGAGAAGAATTATATTCATATCCGTGATTTTTATTATAAGCTACTGTTTTGCCACTAAAAATGTCGTGATTAGTTGCAATAAAAGTATCATAATATACCATAAAATAAGATTTAGAAAGATTTACGCTCCTTCCTGATACTGAACCATTAGAATCAACTTTTATTCTAAATGCCAATTCGCTACCATTAATCCTATAAGCTGAATATACTGAATCTTTTAAGCCAACAAGTCTCTTTTGACTATAATAAATTAATATAGATGATGATGTTTGTGATTCCTTTGCTATAAGATAATATGGATAATCTTCTATATTTATATTATTTTCTTCTGCTAATTTTTCTACTTCTATGCTATAATTCTTTTTATTGTATGTAAAATCTAAACACACATTAGATTTTTCTTTCTCACTTTCTCCACTACAATAATTCAACATTCCTATACATAAAATTATAAATAATGTGGAAAATAAAATTTTTCTTATTTTCATAAAACCCCTCCTTTTTTACTTAAATTATATATTTATGTTGAATATTGTCAAGTATTTTATTCAAAGTTTTATTAGTTCTTGTCGACATTATTCGACATCTCATCATTTTATAGGATAATATGTATAAGGTCTTTGAGCAATTTGGAGAATAGTTCGCCATCACAATACTGTTGCAACTGCTTTCATTCCATTGTCTCCTTCTCCTCCTGCTTCACATTGTACAATTCTTGCTATTAATTCTCGATCTGAATATGCCATAAAAAAATCACTCCTCTCCTAAATTATATTAAAAATAGAAGTAATTTGTTACATTTTTCAAAGTATATGTTATAATTAAATTGGTGATTAATTTGAAATTATTATTTAAAAACACAACTAAATACACAAAATCTGTATATGAAAAATTTCTTATTTTCCATAACAAGAAATACCAGTTTGCTTATATGGCATACACTGCGATGATAATAGCTTTTATTTTATTTAGCTTGATTTTACAAGTCAGATATCATAATTTCACAATAGCTATTGTCTTATGTTGTGGTTTAACATTTTTTATCCTTTGGCGATTTTTTCGTCCTGTTGCTGAAGTTTCAAAAGAATACAAAAGCGAAAAAATCCAAAAAGAAAAAGCATTTACTTTTAAGTTTTATGATAAATATTTTATTGCTGAAGATGACAAGGAATTTTCTGAAATAAAATATTATCAATTGCATCGAGTGTTTGAAACAGTGGATTTCTTTTATTTGTATCTTGATAAGAAACACGCTTTTTTACTGGACAAAACAAAGTTTAAAAAGGACAATCCTTCTGAATTTTCCACATTTATTAAGAAAAAATGTTGGTGGTGTTTCTCCAATAAAGCTCAGAAAAACTCAGACTAGATAAGAGTTGTATTCATCATTCACCTTAGAAAAAACAGCAAAACAGTAATTTCCCTGTTCCAGCCAAGTTTTATTACAAAGTTGCCACTTATTCAATCAAGTAGGAACTAAGTGAAATAATCACTTAGTTCCTACTTGATTTCTATATTTTATAGCTTGCGATTTTGTTTTCCTTCCTTTTCTTAGTACATTAATACGTTATTCAAGTAAACCACTATACACCTGCCAAAACCACACGGAACGAACCCACCCTGTAAGAATAACCAGTAGTACTGTAGAAAAAGAAGATTCCTGCATTGGCACCATCATCGTAGGATCCTCCACGAATGAAGAATGAAGCGGCATTACCAGGATATTCAGAAAGTCCATCAAACCAGCTTGACTGTCCATGACCGCTATTAGATGTCTCTAAGATGGCATCCCCAATTCCATAAGTTGTACTTTTTAGACCTTTATAAATATTATAATTGTTGATAGAAGTAGTACTTGAAGAATTGTATGGATACACAGTTGCATATTTCGTACTTTTTGTTTGATATCCATTTGGATCTGCTATTGTTGTTGCAAATGAATTTCCATAAGAGTTTATATTTTTATCACCATCAGAAATATAACTTGCTACATATTCCCATGCTCCTCCTGATAAATCATAGATACCATAGATATTTCCAGTTGTACTTGCTTGAGCTCCTTTTGCTGTATTATAAGCATTTGTTATTCCTGGTGCACTTGGAGCATTTAAACCTCCTCCTCCATTTCCAGTTACAAATGTATTGCTATTATTAAAATCTATTTTATATCCATTTCTTCCGTATTGGCTATGGGTTAAGTATGACACTGCTCCCCATTCACTGTTTTTCATCATATGACTTTCTTTTGCTCTATCGTAATTATAAGCTGTTGTATAACTATCCCCAATTGCTGTATTTCTCCAACTTTGAACTCCTGGTACTACTTTTAAGGTACTACTGCTTCCTGTTGTATCTGCTGTAGCATCACTACGACAAGTTTCATATTTTCCGACCCATATTCCTGGTAATTCACTATCCCATTCTCCATTTTTGAAATTGTTACTGGTTCCATTTGTAAATGCTGGATGAATCTTATAACCTACATCTGGTGTGGTTTGCGTCGTTGGTATGAATTTTACGTCTATTTTTCCTGTTGTGCTAGTTCCTTCTCCACTTAGTATCCTATATTCATATCTTGGTATCCATACAAAATAGCTATCTACTCCATCTTTTGTTATTTTAATGTTTGCCCATTTGCTTGTCTTTGAATCCGTTGTGTTATCTCCTGCTACATAATCATACCAATTATCCCATTCTTCTTGCGTACTTGTAGCTGTTAGTGTCTCTTCATTATTAGATTCATCCCAATATACTGCTGTCATCGTTTTTTCTAAATATGGGCTATTTACTTTATCTGTCCAAATTGAAGAATG
>CASDJM010000088.1 GCA_949280815.1 uncultured Clostridia bacterium
GTATGGTTCGCTAATGCTAAGTTAGGGCAAAATTGACGGTGAATTAGTGTCAAGTAACTTTCAATGGAAAAGTGGTCGAATTCGACCACTTTACAATCATGCATTTATCTGAAGAGGAATAATAATCTGTAATATAACAACATCCACCTATAAGCCTTTCTGAATATTATGCAATGCCATATTTTTTAAAGATACTGTTCAAATCCTCTCTGCTGATTTTTCCTGCCAGATAATACGCTTTAACACTGGCTTCTATCGCTTCAAAAACGGTATCAAACATAAACCAGTCACCTGTATTATAATATTCCTGTAATTCCATAAAATCGCGTTGCAGTCCATCCGGCAAATTATCTCTTAAAATGATTTGTTCATCCACATACATTATTTTATCACCTCTCCCTTTATGGTTTCCCATAATCTAATGTACACAATCATCTTTTATACATTCTAGCAGTACTTTTTCATACCTGTATTCAATCATTGATATAAAAAATCTCTTCTGTATTTCTGACAATATTGGTATCTCTTTTATCATCGCTTGTATCTTATCCATATTATTACCTATTTGAGTTGTCAATCTATGAACAGCCTCTAAACATTCCGGATATTCTCTGCTTTCAATTATATGATATGGATTTACCCGTTTCCCATGTAATTCAAATATACACCTGCGGGCTTTATACGCCTCTGCTTCCATTTTATCAGCATCATTCATTACGATTCGCATTTTTTCATGATCCCATTTGCTATTTAAACAATTGCCATTATCATAAACAGGCGCAATCTCCTTCGAACCATCCTTTCTTAAAATAATTCCCCAATTGCTGTTATTACGATCTGTATTTCCAATCAGCGCATCTATTATGAACATATTCCAAAAATGCTCTTTTACTCCCGGAACATCCTGCAAAAACGGGTGATCCTGTATCGTCATCATAATTTCATACAAATCTACGCCTACACCATTTGTCTCATTCCCATTCGAATCTAAAAAATGGGGTTCAAAAGTGACTTTTATTTTATCAAACTCATAGAGTCTATCTCCATCTTGCAAAAAATCCTCGCAAGCAACTACAATTTTGTTATTTCTGATTCCTAAAATTGTATTGTGAACAGGCAAGCCTACTATCTCGTATATCTTTGAACCAATATATTCACAGACAGGGCTATTCGAATAACTCAAATTAATATTTTTCATCTTCTGTTCTTTTAAATTACCAGGAAATTTTACAAGATAATCTTTTCCATTATAAGTAATTCCCATTTTTCGACCAGCTGTTCCGCCATACATTCTTTGATTTTGTTTAAAATTATCAAAATTTATTAATTCCAAATCATCACCTCTCGTCCTCAATCAATCCTATGCCTACTATAATACAATCCTTCTTCGTTTATTCTCATGTTTTCGAACAATAAAAAGATTTATTTAGCATGTCTTAATTATAAATCAACGGCATTATACCTTCTACTCTATCAACAAAACATCAAAAATATAATTTAATAATGGTGAAAATATCTGCATCGTTTTTAACACAGTTATATCTGTTGCAATTACCGATGGATTATGTACAAACATATTCAAGTTAATTGCATTTACATGATTATTTATATTTGTCCTAACATCTTTTGCTAAAGCAGTTTTATAATGCAAAGAAACATTTTTAAAAGCATCTATAAAAGCCTGTTCATGTCCTAGAATATATGCTTGATAATCAGGTGTAGTTTCAACACAACTTTGCAAATTCATAGTTCTACTCACTAAACTTGGAAAACTGAAATCATTTTCTTCATTTTTCAAATGTTGAAAATATGCTTTACATGATGCTTCTACAAGAATTCTTACTGCAGCCATACACAACGTAGGAGATTCAACATAATATGAAGAGATTGCATCTACTAATTCTGGGATCTTAAAAGATTTACTTCTTAACATATCCAGCTTAGGAAATAGCATATCAATTCTTGGTGTTTTCGCGCCACCACCAGGTTGTTTTTCTATTTCTTTTACACAAACCATTAAAGTACGTTGGAACTCACCATATTTATACAATATTAAATGTTTTCCCACCGCATTATCTTTACTAAAAAAATCATTACAGATTATTGTAGCTTGACTATCTGCAATAATTTGTATATTCTCTAACTTAACATCTTTACAAGAATTTGGTACAATATAATCCTGTAAGTTAACAGTATTTCCTTTATATATCTCTATTAAACTTTTACTTAAAGAAAATTCCGGTACTTTGTCTTTAAAAATTAGAGTCATCTCACTAATTTGATCATTATAAGAAAACTGCATCTTATAATTCCCGTGAGAATTTGCACTTGCATTCCAATCAGCATCAATAGTTAATTTGTTTTTATCATAACTTATTGCAATATCATCTAAACCCAAATTATTACATATCAAATATTGACTTAACGATACTTTTTCTCCCACTCGAGCAATTATCGAATCCTGTCTTAAATTGATAGACTGTATTGGAGGGTTCTTAACAGCAATATCTATTCTTGTAAAAATTGACACAATAATATCTCGCATTATTTTTATAAATTTCCTTTGTGCCAAAGAGTCTACAAAATCATTTCTTTCTTTAGATATCTTTAAGCTCTCAACATTCTCATTGTAATATGGTAAATTCAAATAACCATATGTATTTTTTAACTTATAGTTCGTTGCTTTTACATTCTGACTTATTTCCGATAAATTCAGCCAATCATTATCCTTATCAAGATATCTATACATACTATAGTCATTAATATAAATTCGTACCCCTACTGGCCATTGTTCTAATTGCTCATCTTTCTTATTTCTCCATGTATACAATACTCCAGAAAACTTAGGAACCGCGACTGAGCCATAGCTTTCTTCAAATAATTCAGATTCCACTATTTTTTTTATAGGTACGCCACCCTTTTCAGGTGCCTTTATATTAGCAATAAATGCATCTACACTATTTCTACATTGCAAATCTATAACCTGTTGTTCAAATGTATAGAATCCGGAAACATTATCTTCATAGGACAACGTAACTTTATTATTTTCGTACTCAAAACTTGCTTTAGCAATAAACCCATTATTTTCTGCTTTATTACGATTATAAAAACTTTCTAAGGTTTCTAATGGATAAAAAGATTCTTCCTTCTCATCTACAAACAATCTAATCTTCGGCAACCGTTCATCATTTGTAAAAAAACGAAGCGAAGTCATAAACAGCTTTTGTTTTTCTTCCTGCAACAAAATCATTCTTAACTTCTCATCTTCAACATTTTTAAGCAAAATCCTCGTTCCTATTCTATGACATCCTACTCTTTCTTCATAACTAAACTTTTGATCTCCTTTTTTCCATGTGATAAAATACAACTTATGATCTTCAACTGAAAATGTTTCTATTTCTAAAAAGTCTGATATAAAAAAAGCAGTAAGTAATCCTAACCCCTTATTACCTGATAAAGGATTTGCAATAGGTGATACTGTTCGTTGTCTTGTCATTTTAGAAGAATATCCCGCCTCACCTAAACGTTCAATTTCTTTTCCGCATATTCCTTCACCTTCATCAATAATCTCTATCGTTTTACTTTCTGTATGTATCTTCACAATGATAGGATCTGTATTTTTTTGGCAAGAATCAGCCGCATTTTTTATTAACTCTGTTAGCGCAATAACAGGACTCTGAACAGCTGCTAATATCTCTTCATATTTTCCTTTCAAAATATGTGCATTAATTTCTTTCATCTTTAGCCCTCTTTCTTCAATAACATTATAATTTCTTTTGACATTGATTCTACCGAATTACCATCTGACAATTTTGATACCTTCTGCGGCATTCTCTTATTTATAATATTTCTCATTAAAACATACTCGACAGTCATACCATAATGCTCTGCTAATTCTTTATTAATTTCAGAAAACGGAAATTCAATTCCATCCACTTTTCTATTTCCAACAGTTAGAACCATTCTTCCATCTACTTTAAGTAACCTAACCATTTCCCTAAAAGAATTTTCATAGTCTGCATAGAATTGCAAAACCTTATGGCGTTTATGCGGTGCCAATTTTACAACAAATTCTGATAGTATTGTCGGATAATGAAATGCATTATTTTTTGATAATACCCCACCTAAACTTAATGAGTCTAGCCGAGAATAATTTGCTATACAGCTAATATCATAATCAAAATCATTTTCATCAATCCATAACAATTGTAAAGTCGAAAACTGCCCGTATGTTACAGTTGTACCATTATCTCCATATGGTGGAGATGTGCATATTATATCAAATGATTCATTTTTCATTTGTTTCATAATAGAATTCGAGTCACCACATTCAAGATGAAAATTGCCTAACGGTGGATACCCTATTAACTCGCAAGTCTCCTCAATCTTGGTTATAAAATCTTTTATAACATTATTTTCCATTGTATCAATTTTTTCTTGTTCTTTAATATGTAGTTTAAACGTAGAAGTTCTTGTGTTGCTATATTTTTTTACAATTTCTCCAAAACACAACCAATAATAGTGTCTAAAAGTTATGTTTGATTCTCTTTTAATTGCCGTTCGCAATATAGATAAATCATTTATTATGTCTTTCCTAAACCATTTATTTATATTATTAAATGAATGCTGTTCCCATCCGCCATTCTTCTTTAGTTCAGTAATACTAGTTAAAATATTAACATTTGCTTGCTCTATTAGCTGTGAATTATATTTTTCCAACTTTGCTAATGAGATAATATGTGCATATGGATTAATATCTATTCCAAAAACTTCTAACCCTACCTCTTGCCCCTCTACTAAAGTAACACCACTCCCGTGAAACGGATCCAACATAGTATGATAATTTTTATTATCATTTACCAATAGCTGCAACAATTCACGTTGCATAGGCGCAACCATTGTTGCTGGATAATTTGCAATCCTATGTATCCCCTTATTTTTAGATGTTTTAAAGTCCCAATATTCATCTGTATAAGATTTTAATGTGTCAACCAAACTCATCTTATTTCCTCAAAGCATTCAACAGTATTTTATGCAAATCAAATATTCAATTAAAATTCACTATCCCACTTGTAATTACACCTTATCACCATTCTCTAATATAAAGTTTCGTTCAAATGTACAATTTACCGCTTTTGCAATCTTTTCCAAATCGCAAACCGTAAACGTCTCTCTTTTCAATTTTGCATTAAAATTCTGCGGTGATGTTCCTACCCTTCTTGCCAGTTCTGAAACACTAATGTTTGACCGCACACATAGCACTTTAATTTGTTCTGATAAATTCATACTATTACCTCTTTCAATATTCAACTGAACTATTTCAAGTATAAACTCACTGTTTGAAGATGTCAACCAAAACTCTATTGGAATAGCTCATCCTTCTTCGAAAGTAATTTTTTCTCATCGTTACATTAACTCTAAATAATTGCACAAACAAGTCTTAAGCGTCGAAATATACACTATGCTTAATCTGAATAAATAAAAAACTCATGCAGAGATTTTGTCATTTTATACAAGAAATTGCTTATAAGAGTCTAACAACTATAAGCAAACTAAATCTGTTTATTCTAAATTAACGCATAATAAGCACTTTATTCGACAATATATATGCCAAAACAAAGTGCTTATTCCCCTAAAAATCTACTCTC
>CASDJM010000089.1 GCA_949280815.1 uncultured Clostridia bacterium
CAAAAAACAATATCGAACCTGACATAAGCCAAAAAATAAAGAGATAGCCTCATAGGCGTATCTCTTTATTTTTGTGCATCTTATTTTAGCACAATCTGACTCTTGTTATGGCACATAATGAAGCTTTCAAACTTTGTTTCAGGAATAAAATACCTATGCCCTATCTTAATTTTAGGGAAGCCCTCCAGCGCGATCAGTTTGTATGTGGTGTTGCGGCTTATGCCTAACCTCTGTCCTACTTCCTTTGGCGTTAACATTTTATCCATATCTCGATTCCTCCTATAATGTTTTATCGTATAATCCTCTATAAATTCTGACATAAGGCAGGTAAATCACATAGTGCCTTTTGCCTTTGAACTTTTTTGTCAAAGAATCGACATCTCTTTGTAAAATTTCTTCATCTTCAAGAGCTCTTACAATCTTATTGATATTTATACGTCGCTGATAATACCTCACCATGCCATAACATAATGCCTCTCGCGTAATGTATATACTATCACCTTTTTGGTAGCAACTGGTTCTAAAATCTGTATATTTGTCAGGATCTGTTTCGACACTCAAAAATTTATTATGACTCTCCAACATATCCATTACTTCTTCGATATAGTCCCGTTGTTCATGTAATGAAAGTCTTTGAAGCTGTTCCTGTTGAATCATATACTGCTTGTCCAAGGCTTCTTCTAGTGCTTTACGACAACTCAACTCCTCCGACCCTCCACATAGATATTTCCTATACAAAAATTCTGTTAATTTTAAAATAGTGCAATGTCTCTTAGTACGTGTCGCATTTTCACTATCAAAAACATTTTTTTCGCAATAGTCTCTGCAGTCTTCTTTAACAGCTTCATAGTTATTTATCAACGCCTCCATAAAACCATATGCAATGGAAAACGTATACGTATCATCAATTTTATATAACCTTGTTTTTAATTCAGCCAAAAGTGATGGTTTAATTTTAGGTATATTGATAATTAACATCCGATCAATACAAGAATATATTCCTTGAATATTCTCACCTGTTACAATGATATTTGCACATTCGGGTTTTTCTTCTACATGCCTTACAATATCATCTAATCGCTTATTTTGCCGGTCAATATCCTGAGTTCTTGTATAAACATGAAAATCATCTATTAGATAATTCATACCAGCAAACATATCTATGTTTGCTAATATCTTTGCAGTTCTTGTAGAAGATGAAAAGTTTACTTGCTGTTTCTCCTTAGCTTGTAACCACAAAGCCATTTTTTTAACCATGGAAGTCTTCAAGTGACCTGATGGGCCAATCACCGCTAATGTATAATTGCTCTCAATACCAATTTCATGTAAAATCGGTTTAACGATAGCTTGTAAAGAGTAATAAAATATAATCACACTAACTCCTGGCATAAAATTTATAGGATTATCACTCTGCTTTACCACATTCTGTATATCAATTGCATCTATATCCGGCACCTTATAAGGAAAATCTGTCTTAAATTTTTCCTCCATCAGTTCATTTCCTACAATTTTATCTCCGAGAACATAAATTGGTTTTCCGTTAAATATCTGCAATCCCTGACGGCAAAAAAAATACTTTTCAACCATCATTAAAGAAGCTTCTAATTGCAATTTTTCTTTAATTAACTTACGCGCTTTTCCAGAAATATTAACATCCGGGAATCTAAAATGTTCAAAAATCGACAGCTTCTCTAAAGAACTTAGCTCAACCGCCTCTGTTTCATCACCATTTGGATAAATAATTTTAATCCAATAGATACGCTTAATTTTTCTACTGTCTATAGCGTAGTACTCTTCTACTTTCGCAACTTCAGGCGTAATACAAGAAATTATTTCACCATTGCAATATAAACCATCAGCTTTCTGTTCATATTTAGAATACCTACCTTTAACGATTTCTTCCTTGTTCATAGATAAGATCACCCCTTATCCTCAATTTGACCAAATTCTCTACTTGAGTTTGCACGTTTTTTTGATCTCTCGGCCTCTGTCTTATATTTTTTTATGAGTTTTTGTGCCGTACTTTTAAATTTCTTACGTCGCTCCCCTGTAGCACAATAGCTAAAGGCTTCATATACCTTTTTAATGAGATGAATATCCTTACCTTGTTTTTCTACTTGTTTGCTCATTGTACGAATAATATCCTCCGCATTATGTACCCTTTCTTCTTGATTAAATATCTTATTTTGAAGAGAATTTATTTTCGCATCAAGCTTTTCTAATTTCTTTTCATGATTATCCATTTTCTTACTGAATTTCCTCAACTGACTATCAATTTCTCTATGGCTCCATTCATGTCTGGTTCTATAGAAAGCCCTTTTCATCCGATCCACTTCAATTGCTTTGCTTTCGCGTGCATTTTGAGCCAGAAATGATTCCTCACTTTCATCAGAAACCGATATCAAATCATTATCTGTTTTTGCAACTAAACACTGAGAGATCAAATTGCTTAATTCCTGAAATTGTTTTTCCTTCATATTTTATAACCTCCTGAATATAATAATTTACAAATTTCCGTATTATTCGGAAATCTAAATTAATTATAGGGTAATCTACAAATTATATCCAAGGATATAACTTTATCACATTTTAATGATCTTAAATCCCTTGCGATAATATTACCACCTGCCATATAAACTTCCTTTTTAACCCTCTCTATCACTAAAAAAATCGAAGTAAGTTCTTTTTAGAACAACCTACTTCGAAATCTTTTTAACACATTTCTATATGTCAAAATGTTTTTTAATCTGAAAAACTTACACATTTTACTCTTCAAACCCTCTAAATTTGCCCCCACCCTAGGTATCCTCTGCCATTCTTATTATCGCTTTGTAAGTTGGTCCTTCATACTTTTTTTCTTTCTTATCCTCCTCATTTTTATTTGCAATCAATTTATCTTGCTCGTCATTAAATTTCTCTATGTATTTTATCGCCTTTGTCAGACATTTTTCTACATTTAAGAAACACTCTGAATACGTACTATACTGAGGTGCAACATCAATAAAATATCGCAGATGAATTTTAAGCAATTTCATTTTTTCTGTAATTCTATATATCTCAGGATGAAATAATCTTATACTAATTTCCTCCATATCTTTTTCATATTTTAACCAAACTTTTCTATTCAAGTTGTTTTCATTCTGAATTATCTTATCTATCAACTCAACGATTTGCTCCCGCAATTCCAAACTAAGAATTTCCCACATATCTTTTTTTAAAGAAGCTATGTCCTTTTTTTTAATATTCGATAATAACAACTCAAACAGATTAATTTCATCATCATCTATGATCTTCAAAAATTCTGTTGATATGTCTTCATTACATCCGTACCCATGATATTTTTTAATATGTTTTTCCCTTTCCCGTTCCATCGCATCCATTTTCCTTTTGTTATTTTCTTCTCCTTTTACATCTCCATCATCAACCTTTATTTGTCTAAAATCCTTTATACATTGACTATAGTCGTCTATGCATTTTTTGTACTCATCTAACAATACATCGACATCCATCCATGCATTTACATTATTAGCTATAGCCTCTTCCAGACTTTCAAACACCCTACTCTGCTCGTCATTTTGTTCACTTTGATTCCATTCCTCACACATATCTTTCCTATTCTTTAATTTGCTTAATTTCTTTTTTAATATTCTAATATCATTTTCTATTCGCTCTTTTGTCTCACTTATCTGTCTATATCTGATTTTATAGTAATCTGGTTGAGAATACAAACACATATAACTTATCTCCTGTTTTATGTTCTTACTCAACCTACTCTTCAAAACTAAATTTAACCTATCTACAACTTCTTCCCTTATCACCTTGATTCTATCTCTTTTAGCACTTGTATCTAAATTAGATGATTTCAGGTCTTCTTTTTTTTCATTTTTATCATACCAATTTAATGCCCAATTATCAAATTCTGTCATAACATAATTCTCCCTAAAATACTTTTTGATTTTTGACGGGAATTTGGATGAAATCTACCAAATTCCCGTCAAAAAATTACAACACAATAATTATACAACATTTTTAAAGATTTTCATAACTATAATTTTTTATATCTTGTTAAATTTGTGCTTATGTGCATACTTTTTGCTGCCTAAAAAATCTCTATTGCAGCTATCAATTATGACACAAAGATTATCCACGAAGAATATACTCAATCACATCTTCCTTCAATATACGCCATTTCCCCATTATTTTGCATGCCGGTATAAACTCATTATTCACAAGATAAAGTGCAGAGTTTTTTCCAATCTGTAATGTTTTGCATAAATCCTTTATTGACATAACATCAGGTGCATTTTCTAACATAATGATTCCTCCCTATTTTCTTATTTTTAAAATAATGTATGTAATTTTTGATTATTTTGGTTTATCACTGTATAAATAAATCTATTTTGAACCTAGCTCTATGTGCAAACAGTTTTTACAAAAATTCACACCTTTTTCACAAAAGGTACTACAAAATACGTATCCTGCTATTTTATTATTTAAAGGCTGCGATACTTTATCAAACTTTATTTTGTTAATCAAAGACCTTATTATAATTTATTTCGATTCATACGGTTTCTCATTAGCTCATAACAATTTATTACCAACCATAACATTCCAATAAAAAAGGAGCTTATTACAATCATCCGACTTGGAGGGAATATGAAAAAAGTAAAAACAATCACCGTCAAAGTTACTGAAGCAGAATACATAGCGATTAAGCAGAATGCTGCTAAAGAACGGCTATCAATCAGTGCTTATATTCGTTTTCATATCGAAGAAGACATTTCAAAAAACTGGATCAAAAAAACCGTAGTGCAAAAAATTCTGTCACATATTGCAATCACATTAGACAACTACGAGGAGAAAAACAAGCATCTAACTGATGCTATCAGAAAGGAGTTTAGAGCTTTATGGATAAAGCTTTAAATAGAGCAATACTGAAAGTATGCTCTTCAAGAGGTAATAACAATTACAGACAAAAAGGCGATGTTCAAAGAGTAATTTATTATGTGCTCCAAGATAACAAGAGAACAAACGATAAAATCTGGAATAGTATCGGAACCTATCATAAGTCAAAAGACGGCATAATAGAAGATTTTCTTAGAATAAAACGATTATATGACAAAGCAGACGGCCTGCAATTGAAGCATCTTATACTATCATGGGGCACAAGACCGGATATCCCAAGAAAAAAATTACGAAAGCTCATAAAGCAGACTATGGGCTTTTGGGGCAAGGATTACCAACTGGTCTATGCAATACACGAGGATAGCCAACCAGATAAATGGCATGCACATATTGTCATCAACTCCGTGTCAAATACTGGCCGCAAAATACAGATAACACGCAGTACCCTCAAAAAATTCAAAAGAAAATTTAATAACATATGGAATCCTTACGGATATGAATTGCATATGGACGAGCATTATCAAAATACAGGGACAGATAAATCGTTTGAACGTGATAACCAATCGCAGGATAACGTACTGGACTGTAATTAGTTATGTTATGTCCAAATACAATCATATCTGAAATATAGGACTTCAAACCCACA
>CASDJM010000090.1 GCA_949280815.1 uncultured Clostridia bacterium
GGCTACAAGTGCTAGTGCAACAACAGCAATGTATCAACCTAGTGCTTCGTATACAGCTAATGCTAATTTGAATTTGTTTGCTGTGTGGGGCGAAAAGATTGTATTCTCAAAAGGAGTATCAGGGTCAACTGGTGCTGGAAATGGAAATAATTCAACATGGGAATCTACTGCCACTTTACCAGCTAATTGCAAAATTACTGTTCATGGTAGTGTTGCAAGCACAGGAAATGGAGGTGGTTTTGCATCATTAAGTATAGATGGGAAACAAGTTTGGAGTATAAGTTCTGGTAATGGCGCAGGAGCAAGAGAAGAAGATTATACATATACTACAGATAAAAAGGTTTTTGTCAAAATTTTATGTAGTGCTGGTGGAAGTGTAGGAGGACGGAGGAAATTCTACAATCAGAGTTAACAGTATTGTTGATTCTATTACTGGTCAGGCATTAGAATATAATTGATAAGAAATTGTAGATTACCTGTTTTTATATAAGTAAATACTATTAAATTAGTACTTATAGGATTTTGGAGTAGGTTGACAGCATTGGATGAACAGTAACAATAAATAAACAAAAATCTTCCAAAAGTGTTGTAAAAAATTCAATTATTGATATAATAATAAAAACAACAATTAAGGAGGATTTTTTTATGTTAAAAAAAGTAGGGATATTAGCCAATGGAGGAGATGTATCAGGCTTTAATGCTGTCATTAGAGCAATCGTAAAAACAGCTGAAAATCATGGAATAGAATGTTATGGAATTGTAGATGGATACAATGGATTATTGAAAAAAGACTTTGAGCTGTTAACAACAGCAGTAGATGGAGAAGCGTTAGGAATTTTACCAAAAGGAGGATCTATTATTGGTTCTTCTACCAATGCCAATTTATTCAATTATAAAATAGTAAATGAAGATGGTAGTGTAGAATACAAAGACATGTCAGATAAAGCGATAGAAAATATTAAAGAATTTGGATTTGACTGTATTTTTACACTTGGAGGAGATGGCACACAAAAATCAGCAAGAGACTTTTCAACCAAAGGAGTTAATGTCATTGGTGTACCAAAAACAATTGACAATGATGTAGCTTGTACAGAAATTACATTTGGATACAACACAGCTGTATCAGTAGCAATGGAAGCTTTAGATAGATTACACACAACAGGAGCAACACATCACAGAATTATGGTATTAGAAGTGATGGGAAGATATGCTGGTTGGATTGCTTTAGAATCAGCGATAGCAGGAGGAGCTGATGTAGCTTTAATACCAGAAATTCCATATGATATCAATCGAGTAGCTGAAAAAATTAATAATAGAAGAAAAAGAGGAAAGAACTTCAGTGTAGTAGTAGTAGCAGAAGGAGCAAAACCAAAAGGTGGAGACATTACCATTATGGGAACAAGAGACAATGGAGCTGGTGTGGATAATACAAAGTTAGGAGGAATTGGACAAGTCCTTGCACAACAATTACAAGAAATTACTGGTTTGGAAGCAAGAAATACAACATTAGGATATATGCAAAGAGGAGGAACACCAACTGCTTTTGATAGAGTACTTTCTACAAAATATGGAACCAAAGCAATGCAACTTGCTTTGGAAGGCAAATTTGGAACACTTGCTATCATAAAAAACGGAAAATTGGATTCTGTGTCTTTAGAAGAAGTAGTAGGAAAAAATATAAAAGTAGGTGCTGTATCTGGTAATACAGAAGAAAGCAATTTAAGAAAAGTAACCATGGAGGATGACTTAATTAAAACAGCAAGGGATGTAGGAATTAATTTAGGAGATTAATAAGGCTGAACTGTAACAAAATCATTTCAATTGTATAATTCATTCTAAAAAAGCCTTGCAATTTTATCAAAATTATGGCATAATAAGAAACATAGAGAAAAACAAGAAAAAAGAGGAGTACATTTATACTTACTGTTAGAGAAAAGAAGTCATAGGCTGAAAGCTTCTTCAGAAAAAGATAAATGAAAAGTAGCTTTTTTAGTTGATATTCTGAGAAATTTAAAAATAGGGATATCCGTTTAAGCCACGTTAAAAGCTAACTAAGATATAATCTAAAAAGATTATAATTAAGGTGGTACCGTGAGAAAGACAAGAGCTCGCCCTTATGAGTAGGACGAGTTTTTTTGTATAAAAAACTCGTTAAATTAGTACTTATAGGATTTTGAAGCTAGATTGATAGCATTGGATGAATTCTACCAATTAAATTTTATAAAATATTAGTCATCTCATTATTGTTCGTATAATGACAAATTTATTAAAAAAGGAAAGGAAGGAAAAAGAAATGAGCAATCCATTTAAAGAAGAATTATCAAAATCAGTTCGAGAGGAACAAAAAAGAAAAGAGGAAGAACGAAAAAAACGAGAAGAAACCATTATAAAATTACTTTCATTTTTTCAGAAAGGAAAACACTTAACAGAAAAGAAGAAAAAGGAATTTCTTGAAATAGAGGAAGAAACAATTTCAGATAGCCTTATGTACCATATGATATATTATGCTGTAAAAAGATATATAGAAACAGGCGAAGTTACAAATGTAGAAGAATTATATGAACAATACAAGAGGAAGTATGTAGGAGAAGAGGAAGTTTTATTAGAACAAATTCCAGAAAAATGGAGAAAAAATCTAAAAAAAACTCAAAAAGAATCAAATGAAGGTAAGGGGGGAAAAGTTGATGGAAGATAAATATAATGCAAAAGATTTTGAAGACCAATTATACAAACATTGGGAAGAGGAAGGATACTTCAAACCAAGCATGGACAAAAGCAAAGAAAGCTATTGTATCATGATGCCACCACCAAATGTAACAGGAAAATTACACATGGGGCATGCTTTAGATGATACATTACAAGATATCCTAATTCGTTTTAAAAGAATGCAAGGATATAACACCCTATGGCTACCAGGTTCAGACCATGCTTCTATTTCAACAGAAATGAAAGTAGTACAAAAATTAAAAGCAGAAGGAAAAACAAAACAAGACTTAGGTAGAGAAAAATTCATTGAAGAAGCATGGGAATGGACTCATCTTTATGGAGGTACCATTCAAGAACAACAAAGAAAACTAGGATGTTCTTGTGATTGGGAAAGAAGAAGATTTACTTTAGATGAAGGCTTATCAGATGCAGTTTTAGAGCAATTTGTAAACTTATATAACAAAGGATTAATCTATAAAGGAAAAAGAATGGTAAATTGGTGTACAAACTGTAACACCTCTATTTCAGATGCCGAAGTAGAATATCACGAAGAAAATTCACATTTATGGCATATTCGTTACCGAGTAAAAGGAGAAGACAACTATATTATTGTAGCAACAACAAGACCAGAGACCATGTTAGGAGATACTGCTGTGGCAGTTCATCCAGAAGATGAAAGATACAAAGACCTAGTAGGCAAGACTTGTATTTTACCAATTATGAATAAGGAAATTCCAATCATAGCGGACTCTTTTGTTGAAAAAGAATTCGGAACAGGAGCAGTCAAAATCACACCTGCTCACGACATGAATGATTATCAAACTGGCTTAAGACATGATTTAGAGTTTATAGAGGTATTTGATGAAAACTTCAAAATGGGAAATCTAGTTCCAGAATACAAAGGTATGGAATTACTAGAAGCAAGACAAAAAATAGTAGAAAAATTAAAAGAGATTGGTGCATTAGTAAAAGAAGAAGAATATACTCATAATGTTGGCAAATGTGAAAGATGTAAAAGTACCATTGAACCTAAAATTTCAGAGCAATGGTTTGTTAAAATGAAAGAATTGGCAGAGCCAGCACTTCAGGCAGTTAGAAGCGATGACGTAAAATTTATTCCGAAAAGATATGAAAAAACCTATTTTAATTGGATGGAAAATATTCAAGATTGGTGTATATCAAGACAATTATGGTGGGGCCATCAAATACCAGCATACTATTGTGAAGAATGTGAACACACGCATGTAGCAAAAACAAAACCAGAAACTTGTGAAAAATGTGGTTCTAGTCAATTAAAACAAGATTCAGATACCCTAGATACTTGGTTTAGTTCAGCTTTATGGCCTTTTTCAACACTTGGATGGCCAAACAAAGAAGCAGAAGATTTAAAAACTTTCTATCCAACCAATGTATTAGTAACAGGTTATGACATCATATTCTTCTGGGTAGCAAGAATGGTATTCTCAGGACTAGAAGTTATGAAAGAAAAGCCATTTAATGATGTACTAATCCATGGAATTGTAAGAGATAGCCAAGGAAGAAAAATGTCAAAAACCTTAGGAAATGGTGTCGACCCAATTGAAGTAATTGATCAATATGGAGCCGATGCCTTGCGTTTCTCTGTATTGTCTGGAACAACGATGGGAAATGATATACGCTATATGCCAGAGAAATTAGACCAAGCTTCTAATTTCGCAAATAAAATCTGGAATGCTGCTAAGTTCGTAATTAGTAATATACCAGATGAAGAAAAAGTAAAAGCATTTTGTGATAGAGTGTATAACAAGCAGACACATCAATATAATCCAGAACTATTAACTTTAGAGGATAAATGGATTTTAAATAAACTAGACAAATTAGTTGTAGAAGTAACAAGAAATATAGAAAATTATGATTTGGGAATTGCTTTAGACAAAATTTATAGTTTTATTTGGAATGAATTCTGTGATTGGTATATCGAAATGGTAAAAACTAGAATTTATAGTGAAGACGAAGAAATGAAAGTAGCAGTAAGTGATATTCTAAATCATGTATTAAGAACGACCATGAAATTATTACATCCATTTATGCCATTTATAACTTCTGAAATTTATGCTAATTTAGTACAATATAGCAATCAAGAATTAATGGTATCTAGTTGGCCAGAAGTAAAATCAAAGTTTGCATTTGAAAAAGAAGAACAAATTATGGAAAAAATCAAAGAAATCATTGTCGAAATCCGTAATGTAAGAGCTAATAAAAATATCCATCCATCCAAAAAAGCGGACTTGATTTTTAGGACAGTTCAGTATGAGAATGAAATACAAGAAGCAAAAGAATTTTTATTAAAATTAGGCTTTGGAAAAAGCATAACAATTCAAAATGACAAAACAGGAATTCCACAAGATGCCATTCAAATTATATCCGACGGAATCGAGCTATATATGCCACTAGAAGATTTGATTAATCAAGAAGAAGAGAAAAAAAGACAAGCTGAAGAAAGGGTAAGATTAGAACAAGAAGTGGCAAGATGTGAAAAGATGCTTTCTAATCCAGGCTTTATCAATAAAGCACCACAAGCTAAAATCGAAGAAGAAAGGAATAAGCTTGAGAAATACAAGGCGATGTTGGAAAAAATAGGAAGTTGTGAGAAATAAATACAGAAGAGTGATTTGTGAAAAATAATCTCTTTTGTGACATAAGATATGGTTACTATTCACAGCAACTATCTAATCTGCAAAAATTTATTTATGCTGGGAATGTCAACATTTATTAAGTTTGTAATGTATAGGTTTACAATAGATATGTCACACCTAATAAGAAAAATAAAATATTGAAGGA
>CASDJM010000091.1 GCA_949280815.1 uncultured Clostridia bacterium
GTACGGTGGTGTGAGAGGGGAAAAACACATTAAGTGTTATCCTCTACTCGATTAAAGAAAGTTTTTATTTTCGAGATAAATTATTAAGAGCAAGATGTTTTAAAAACTATAAAATGGTGAAATGTAATAAAAAATTTCTTGTTTCATACAAATTAAACAAGAGGTATCAAGATATATGGAAATTAAATTAAACTTTCCAGATAATGATAATTATATAAGCAATTTAGCATTTATAAGAGCATTAATGATAAAAAAATCAATTGAAAATTTAGATATTAGTTATGAAGAAAAAGAACAGTTAAGAAGAGATATTTTAGAAATCTTGAAAAGGACTTGAAAGCAACTTCTACAAGAGTTACAATCACAGCAAAAAGAGGAGTAATGCTATGAAAAAGAAAATAAGAATAGTTATATATTCAAGAAAATCAAAGTATTCGGATAAAGGAGATTCTGTTGGAAATCAGATAGAATTAGCTCAAGAGTATATCAAGGCACATTATCCTAAAACTGAATACAATGTTGAGATTGAAATTTTTGAGGATGAGGGATTTTCAGGAGGAAATATTGATAGACCACAATTTCAAAAAATGTTAAAAGAAGAAAGGGAAAAACCTTTTGATGTTTTGATAGCATATAGGCTTGATAGAATTAGTAGAAATATTGCAGATTTTTCAAATCTTATGAATGAATTGACTCGACTACATACAGATTTTGTTTCTATTAAAGAACAATTTGATACAAGAACCCCCATGGGTAGAGCGATGATGTTTATAGCTAGTGTTTTTGCACAGTTAGAAAGAGAAGTGATAGCTGAAAGAATTAGAGACAATATGATTGAATTAGCAAAAACAGGGAGATGGCTTGGAGGTCAAACACCAACTGGATTTGATGCAGAAAGATACGAAGTTGTTGATGTATATGCTCAAAATAGCGACAATATATTGGAAAAAAAGAAGAAAAAAGCATGTAAGTTGATTCCAAATATAGAAGAAGGAAAAACAATTCAAATAATAGCTAAAAAGTATTTAGAAATAAAATCTCTGACAGGATTAGAAACATATTTAATAAAACACAATATTGTTTCAAGAACTGGAGCATATTTTTCAACAAGTAGATTAAGAGCTCTATTAACAAATCTTGTATATGCTGTTTATGATCAAGATATGAAAGAATATTTAGAGAAAAAAGGAATTCATATTTTTGCAGAAGAAGAAAGAGAAATAGCAGATGGAAGATATGGATTAATTTCATATAATAAAACAGACGGAGATAGAAATCAAAGAGAAATGTCAGAATGGATCGTAGCTGTTGGGTTACATCAAGGATATATAAAAGGAATTGATTTTATAAAAATTCAAGAACTGCTTGAAAAGAATTCTTCAAAAAGATATCGTGCTAATTGTAAAAATGAAGCATTATTTTCTGGACTGATTAGATGCAAAGAGTGTGGTTCGTATATGAGACCCAAAGGCACAGGAAATAGAAAAGGCGATAATGGAAAAAGAAGATATTATTATACTTGTGAATTGAAAGATAGAAGTAAAGGAACAAAATGTAATGGGGCAAATGTGACAGGAATAGCAATGGATAACTTGATCATAGAAAAATTAAAGGAAATCCTTGTTCCATCTTCAGAAATTTATAAAGAACTTAAGAAGATGTCAATAACAAAGGGAAACAAGAATTCAAGTGATGAAATTGAGATTATGAAAAAAACATACGATAAAAATAATGAAGCAATAAAAAATTTGATAGATAAATTAAAATATATGGATATGGACGTTACTCCACTTATAAATGATGAATTGAAAAAATTAAAAAACGAAAATCAAAAATTAAAAGAAGAAATAGAAAAAATAGAAAAAGAACAATTGAGTAATAAAACAAAAAGGTCATCTGAAAGTAAAGGAGCAGAATTAGTTTTAGATATAATTGATCATAATCTTAATCATTTTGAACAATTAGATTTAAAAATGAAAAAGGATATTTTAAGAGTTTTCATAAAAGATATATATGGAAATGGTGAAAAAGTAGAGGTAAATATTTTAAATACTAAAATGGATGAAACTACAAAGAAGTTGTTTTCTAATACTATAACAGAAAGCAATTTTAAAAATCAATCTAGTGTCGCCAACAGAATAGGGACGCAGTTGCTTCAGTAACCATGAACCGAGTTTATGTATCAGATGGAGAATATGCTAGAGTTTCACAAGGCGGAAATATCAGAAATATTATCTTTCAAGAAGGGCAATATGATTGTGCAAGAGAGACAATACGAAATCAATACAATCCCCAAAATATCTACAATATGACACCAACGGAAGTTCATTATAATATTGCTGATTGGGCTTTAGCAGGAAATCGACTGAATGAGATAGGAGATTGTTTGTGGTACTTAAATCCCTTTCGACCAAGCTGTGCTTCTACTTTTCCAAGTAATGGATCTGGTACCTTGCATACCAGATTAGGAGAACATTGCTTTTATCGACCAACTGCTAAATATCCAGATACCTAAATGCTAAAAATTTTAATCTAAGGGATAATTTATTATTTTTTTACACTTTGTGTGTCGCAACCTATTGAATAAAAGCTTAGTAGCTTGCTCCAATGCTACTTGCTTGGCTCGTTTTGCTGTCCACTGTTAAAGCTTTGCTTGTTACAGTGTCAGTATGCGTTAGCTGGTCGCTTACGCAGTGTTGCAAAAATAATAAATTATCTCTTGGATAGAAGTCACAAAGAAATTTTAATAATTATGAAGGAGGACTTTTTATGGCAAATTCAGAAGAAATTGCAGACAAAAGAGAAACAAGACAGGTGGATATTAATCAAAATTCACCAGAAATTTTAACCAATTCCATTTATACACCAGCATTTTTAAGAGAGCAAATAGGAAAATTGATGCGAGTAGAATTTTTAATTGGTACTAACAATTTAGTAGATAGAATAGGAATTTTACAAGATGTTGGAGCAAGTTACATTTTATTACGTTCCTTTGAAAACGATAGTTTGGTATATTGTGATATTTATTCGATTAAATTTATTACTATTTCTACAACTGGAGTTTATGGTTCTATGCCAAATAACAACAGATATCCCTATTATTAATTGCTTAATTTTACAAGAAATGTTATAATACTGAAAAAAATATAAGGAGACATTTCGTATGAAATACATAAAATATATGAATACTATAATAGGAAATATTGCCATAATAGAAGAAGAGGATAAAATCATAGCAATCGAAATCAATAAAGAGATAAAAGAAGATGTTATTCAAAAGGAAACAACACTTTTAGAAGAAGTGGAAAAGCAATTATTAGAATATTTAGAAGGAAAGCGAAAAAATTTTGATGTACCTTTAAATCCTAAAGGTACAAAATTTATGAAACAAGTTTGGACAGCTCTACAAGAGATTCCATATGGAGAAGTTAGAACCTATGGTCAAATTGCTCAAAAAATAGGAAAGCCAAAAGCAGCAAGAGCAGTAGGAATGGCAAATCATAGAAATCCAATTCCTATTATTATTCCGTGTCATAGAGTAATCGGAGGTAATGGCAAATTAGTAGGTTACGCATTGGGAATGGATATGAAAGAATTTTTATTAAAATTAGAGGGGATTTTTTAAGATGATTTATGATGTTATTATAATTGGTGCAGGACCAGCAGGAATATCAGCAAGTTTATATACACGGAAGAAGCAATCTAAAAACATTAATTCTTTATCAAGAAGAAGGAGTATTGGAAAAAGCAAAAAAGATTGAAAATTATTATGGATTTGAGAACGGAATTAATGGAAAAGAATTATATGAAACAGGAATAAAACAAGCCGAAAATATTGGAGTGGAAGTAGAGAAACAAGAAGTTACTAATATACAAATGATAGAACATGGATTTGAAATAAAAACAGAAAATGGTAATTTTTCAACAAGAAGTGTTATTTTAGCCACTGGAAACAAAAAGAATAAACCTAATATAAAAGGAATAGAAGATTTCGAAGGTAGAGGAGTTAGCTATTGTGCTGTATGTGATGGTTTTTTCTATCGAAACAAAAGCATATCTGTTATTGGAAATGGAAATTATGCCATTTCAGAAACGAATGAGTTGATTAATATAGCCAATAAGATAACAATTTTAACGAATGGAGAAAAAGTACCGGAATTTAGAGCGAATAACGATAATGTAATAATCGATACCAAAGAAATTGAAGCAATTAATGGTGACAAAAAAGTAGAAGAAGTCAAATTCAAAGATGGAACTATTTTAAAAACAGATGGAATATTTGTAGCACAAGGAGTAGCTGGTAGTATGGAATTTGCTAAGAAATTAGGAATTATGATTCGGAAAAGATAAAATAATAGTGAATGAAAATATGGAAACGAATATAATAGGAATTTATGCTTGTGGAGATTGCACAGGAGGTTTATTGCAAATTTCAAAGGCTGTATATGAAGGAACAAAAGCAGGAATGCAAGTAATTCAATACATAAGAAAAGTAAAAAATGGATAGAATAAAATAAATAAATGTCCCCAATCAATCCCGGAACCAGTGGGGACAAAATAGGAGGAATAAAATGAGTGTATTAAAAATAAATAGTGAAAATTATGAGAAAGAAGTATTGAAGGCAGATAAGCCAGTCATAATAGACTTTTATGCAGATTGGTGCGGACCATGTAGAATGATGTCACCAATTATTGATGAAATAGCAGAAGAAAAAGCAGATAGTATTAAAGTAGGAAAAGTCAATGTAGATGAAAATCAAGACTTAGCAATGGAATATGGAGTTATGAGTATACCAACCATAGTAATTATCAAAAATGGTAAGCTAGAAAAAACATTTGTTGGTGTTAGGGATAAAAGCGAAATTTTAGGTTCAATTTAATGTGTAATAGGGATAATTCTTTTGTGTATTGGTTAGAATGCCTTATAGTTTAGCATATATTTTATGCCACGTCTGCTGTTTGTTTGCAAAAAAATTGCCAAGTATTTTTGGTGGATATAAAATAGAAAAATATTGTAATAAAAATGTAATATTATAAATGTTTACAAAAAATAATTAATGTGATATAAAAGACAATAGTTACAATATAGTAACATAATATAACATGCCTTATAACATATTTATAAAATAGTATAAAAATTGTAAAAATGATAAAACTAAATTTGTAATAAAAATGTAATATAATAATTATTTACAAAAAAAAAAAGGAATGCTATAATCTGAATGTATAAATATGACGTATAATGTCACCAAAGGAGGAATTTTAGAAATGAGAAACAAAGGTATCACGTTAATTGCTTTAGTTATTACCATTATTATCTTATTAATACTAGCATCTGTGACAATAGCAACCTTAACAGGAGATAATGGACTAATAACCAAAGCCATGGAAGCCAGAGAAAAGACAGA
>CASDJM010000092.1 GCA_949280815.1 uncultured Clostridia bacterium
GCGCAAAGATATGCTGGGTTACGATGCGTGTCAAGGCGGAAAATAGAATGGTTACGTTATATGCAAAATAGAGTCCTTCAGAAGTTACATGCTCTATTAAAATAAGTCCGAAAGTACATATCTATGCTAAATCAGCCATGACCATGTCACAGAAATCCTTTGCCAATTTTGCACTATATATCTTTGCTCCAATATCCTTAAGAATATTATAACTATTTATTGATTTGCTGTCACCTAACACGAATATGTACAATTTGTTATCATCATATAGATATTCTCTGAAGTAAGCAACAGATTCATTCACGTTATTTAGTTCTCCGTCTGTTATCAATACTGTAACCAGTTCATTAGTAGATTGATCCAAAACAGATTGAATACTTCGAATAGGAAACGTAGTTCCACCTCTACCGTTTATTAACAAGGCGTTTCTTATAGAATCGTAGTCATCAGTCCACGAAACATTTTTCCTAATAGTATTATCAAACTCGATAAGAGCAATTTTTCCTTTAACTGATTCAAAATATGATAATATTCCATAAGCAGCTAAAACTGCTTGGTGCATATTGTCATTACTTTTTAGAACACTTCCCATGCTGCCTGAAGTATCAACTGCAAGCAATAAATCTCTCTGTTTCTTTTCTATACCTCGTGTGTCACGTGTTGCCAACTCCCATTTTTTTGTCGTGATTCCAGGAAGAATCTTAGGTGATGTCATAAATGACAACATTATGTCTATAGAACCTATAGGATCCCCAAATCTCCATGTTGAAGGGAATGTATATTTTTCTTTATTCCCCGTATTTGCATACTCTTCAATAGGGATAATGTTAGCACTTTGGATAGAAAACCATAGTTTATGTTTTTCTGATTCTGATAGAAATTTAATACCTGATGCAGAAAGTATATCAGAAAACTCTTCTACATTTGTTTCTTCTGCTAATGCTGTTAATGCTTCTTTGATATTGTCTAGATCTGCAAAGATGAAAGCACTACCATTCTTATCGCCATCTTTAGGCTTTACATTATTGTGGTTCTGGCCATTTTGTTGAGGTGTGTTAGCTTGCTGGGATTGACCGCCTTGTTGAGACTGATTACCCTGTTGGAATTGATTACCCTGCTGGGATTGACCGTCCTGCTGAGATTGATTATCCTGCTTTGTATTATTAGAAGAAACTCTATCTTTTATATATAATTTTAAAAAAGTTCGTGCGTATTCTTCTGTCTTACTTAAAAATGATGACCTATCCTCAATACCATTTACTTTAAATTTTTCAGCTAATTCATAAACGATCGTCAGCAATTCTTGGTCTGTTTCATTAATTTCTAAACTTTCATTCCATAATGCTTCTTTTGTGAGAAACATTAATTTGTTATGACGAGGACAAGACTTGATATTAGCTCCTTTTTTTATCCAGTTTATTTCACTAACTAGGGTGTCTTGAGGATTTCTAAGATAGTTTTTTGTATCTACGATAATATCAGCAGCTTGATTTGATATTGATCCACAAGCATGCTGAATATCAATGTCTAAATGAGAAAATTCCTTTTTATAGACGTCTATAATACATTTAAGCATACGTAAATGAGTTATGACATCAAAAGGACAACACATATAATGCTCTATCTCGTGTCTTGTCAGCACTTTTACCTCATCTTCAAATTCTTTGAAACTTATAGGTAACTTACCGAAATTCAGATGTATCTGCCAAGTGTCATCAATCATTATATAATACTGTCCAGTAATATAGTCTGCATCATCAGGCAAAAGAATCTTAATTTGGGGCATAGGTATTCCGAGAGTATTATGATATTCACTCTCAAATACAGACTCTACTGCACGTATGGCTATATCTCTATAGATTTCAATGTTAGCAGGCATGAGTACTTAAGTATTGGAAGATTTCATCATTTTCATCTCCTTCGTATACAAAATTATATAAATCACGAGCAAATCTAACGTTAAGAGTGCACTCATCCTTCGTGATGTCCAGTATTTGATAATCGTTGTTCTTCAAGAGACCTAATTCTTCAAAATTTGGAGCCAAAACACGTATAGAAGAAAGTATCTTTGCATTAGCAATTACATTTTCTTTGGAAAGAGTAAACTTAGACTTGCGCATTTTCATTCCTTTCAACCTTATATCAATCTTTGCGGAAAGATACTGTCTATTAGGAATGTCATATGTGAATGCCATATCTTCCTTCAAGGATTTTAACTCGTCTTTATTACTACAAGAATCAATCTTTTTATTATAATCGATAATTCTTCCATAAACTGGCAAATACTTTTCTTTTAGGACTGGCAAAATCTCGGCATTGAGAATCAATGAATTATAAGTACTACTGCTTGCTTCTGAAAGGAATGCATCAAATTCTGTTTGTGATAGCTTACCTGTCTTTACTTCCTCGAACTTTTCCAACAAATGTTTAACTCCGTCAAATTCCTTTTTAATTAATTGAATAAGAGTTCGTGTTCCATTAAGATCGATGTTAGTAATAAAATCATTTAAATGTTTTTTACTGCTTTCATCTTTCCATGCTTCAGTTAGAGACAGAGTAAATTTTTTACTCAGTACTGTTCTATGCCAGATCATGTAAGGCGCCAACGTCATTATGTGTTCTGTTGTAACTTGGGGCGCACCAAGAAACCATGCTAACGCTTTGCCATATCGGTACAAATCCTCTTTTACTCGTACACTTAATGGTTGTTTGATTTTATTACACACCTTTTCTTCTCCCTTCATTCGACAATTCTCACAAAGATTCTTATCGACAGACAATGTGTCATTAGATTCCTTGGATGCACGCATACATAAACGATATGATGCAATTATGTAGTTAATGAACAATTCTGCCTCTGATGTATACGATATAGATTTAATATCTTTTTGGACTTCCGACAAATCTATATTAGGGAGATATTCTTCTAACTTGTCGCGACTGTTTTTATCTCTTTTTCCTATAGTGCTAAAACTATCATAATCAGGCATCGTGATTGGTAAAGCTAAGGCAAATCTGTCTTTGAATGGAAGAGACAATTCTTCGTTTGCATTATCTTTTGGATTAAGTGTCGCATAAAGAGTAAATGGAGGTATAATTCTACTCTCGTCTTGATACTTAACAGTTCCTTCTGCTAAAAGTGATAAGAGAATGTTCTGAGCATATGGAGATAAACGATTAATCTCATCTATAATTTTCCACTTAGAGTCAACAAAACTATTCCATACCACATCAATTTTACCATATTTATTAAGAGGTTTATTATTTGTGATTTGAGCAAAGTCCAAACTTCCAAGAATCTTTTCCTCAGTGAGTTGAGGATGTCCTCTCAGAATGCAATCTTCTATTTTATCTTTTGTTAAATGACAGAATATCTGACCAAGATATTTAGCCAGGGTTGTTTTACCACCACCATGTCCACCAAAAAGCATCATTGTTCCACGCTCAACCAATGCATTGATTACAGCGAGTGTCTCAACTAAATACACTTTACGTCCTTTGAGCCTATCCGAATAGAAACTGGCACCAGGTAGTTCATCATTATGGACATACAGGCTATCGTTTCTTAGTCTATCTAAAGATCTTACAATATCTATATTAGTCATACCAATTAGAATGTTTTGGTGAATGAAAGCGTTATTAATCCTTTAGAAAGCAAGTCTTCTAATTTTTGACGATCAAAATTTGAAATATCAATTGTTGTATTGTCGCCGAAACTATTTATCCATTCAAGTTGTTCTTCCATCTGAGATTGCTTAAGAATGTTCATAAAAGTTTCTTTGGCTTTTTTCATGTCAGACAATGTTTCATATATTGTTGCATTATCTTTTGACATAGCCAGCAGCAACGTTCCGTCTATATTTAAAGACTCATATCCGCTTTTTATATTTGGTAAGAGCTTATCTCGTGAGTTCTCTGAATAAAGACTATCAAACTGATTTTTTAACTGTTCTTGCTTGGCAACAAGTTTTTCTAACATAGAGCGTTTGGCTGCATACTGTTTGTAAAAGTCTTCAATATGCTGCTTAATTGTTACTCTTGTGCTACTTTCCAGATTTTGAAATTCTATTATTGATGAATGACACTTTGAAATAGTCGAACCCACTTTATCTAGAGAAGTAGACCTCAACGTAGGCAAGACATTGCCTGCTCTAACCTTACGATAGGTTAACAGAAGAATGTCTAGGTCAGCTTTCTTTTCATAGTTAACCCAATCATTTTCGTCAATTTCAAGTTCCTCTTCTTCGTAAAACGATTTAATAGCTTCATATTTTGTTTGAAGAGGATCCCAAGTCTTTTCTATATATTCGCAAAGTACACGAGAAACGTCACCTTTGGTTTTAAGCATCTCTTTATCAAATCTTGTAAAGAGATACTTTAAATCTTCATCATTTGATTTTGCTATGCCAGTTTTCTCCAATATAGAAATGCATTTTTTTATTGAAGTTATCCTACTTTGAGCTCTAATCCAAAGTTTGTGGTTTTTTTCAGCATCATCAATAGCCTTTATACTTTGTCCTTCTGCCAGTGCATTATTAATAATTGTAATATAGAAAGATATTGTCTGATCTTTCTTTTGTTCATCATTATACAAATCTTCAACTGACGTATAAGACAATTCCGAAAGTCCTGCAAGTCCTTCGAATTCAGTCTTTAGACTATCAAGAAACGCGTCAATATTATTAACAAACAGATCTGGCTTATTCAAGAAATTCAACACAACAGACTTCTGTTCTGTTTGAAATTTAGTAATCATGGAACTAAATATACGTTTCTCTCCTTTATCATTAGGCAAAGAATCAATAGCCGCCAAAATATCATCAATTTTCGAACTATACTTCTCATAGTCCTTGATGAGGAAAGCACGGAGTTTATCTGCATTAGTCTCGTTCTTTGAGTTTTCTTTAATCCACTCGATAAACTTATCCAATCCTGGAGCAGCAATCTTTTCATAGACCTTATCAAAAAGATCTACTAGCTTGTTCATGAACTTTTCGTACTCCTTTTCTGATGCAATAGATTCCATATGGGTGGACAAGTCATCCAACTCGTCTTTCCATTCTTGTTTAGAAAGTTCGTCTTTTAATGCTTTTGCATATTGCTCTCTGCTCTTTAACTTAAGAGCTTCCTCATATCTATTTTTTAGGGTGTTCAGTTTGATGTTCCGAAAAACGTCATTCAAAACACCTGAAATATTAATAAAAACACGTGCTTAAAAATATTGATTTTTAGCGCAAAAGAGCACATTGAAAATTTGGATAATTCATTGTTTTTTAGTATCTTTATAGCCTAATAATTAGGGTGTTCAGTTCTATGTTCCAAAATTAACTCACATTATTGAGTGTCCT
>CASDJM010000093.1 GCA_949280815.1 uncultured Clostridia bacterium
TTATGGAAATTATTTCCATATTTCATTTTTTCATAGATTACTTTACACTATCTGTAACTTCTATAATAATGGAACTTATTGTCTAACAGATATTTTAATTATATAGTTATTTTTTGATTTATTTTGTCGTTTTTTGTCGAACCTGACATTTTATTGTAATATTTAACTGCTAGTATTTCTTTTTATTTTTATGATACCTATTAATCCATCTTAAAAACATGCGAAAAAACACTTACTATATCAAAGTGAAGTGAACCCAAATTATTAGACAAAAAAGTTTAATAAGGAGGGTTCATTTTTATGGCGAAATATTCAAATGAATTTAAATTAGAGGTTGTAAAATATTGTGAGGAAAACATCATGGATATCTAGATGCATCAAAATATTTTGATATTCCATCAGTAGCATGCGTAAGAAAATGGGTTAGAAGATATAGAGAACATGGTATAGAGGGTTTGTTAAAAAATAAAAAAGCTTCATATAATGGAGAATTTAAACAAAATGTGGTAGAATATATGCATAATAACCATTTATCCCAACAAGAAACAGCATATCATTTTAAATTAGGAAACCACGATATCGTTGGTAAATGGGAACGTATATATTATGAGGAAGGACCACAAGCACTTTATAAAGAGCGATGTGGTAGAAATAAAAATATGAGTTCTAAACCAAGAAAAAAGAAATTATCTAAAGAAAATGAAGAAGATTTAATAGAAGAAGTACAAAGACTTAGAATGGAAAATGCATACTTAAAAAAATTGCAAGCCTTAGTTCAGGAAAGAACAAAGCCAAAACAATCGAAAAAGTAATAGTAATAGATGAATTAAGGCATGAATTTAAATTAAAGGCTTTGTTAAAATATGCAGAAGTAACAAGAAGTACATTTTATTATCAATTAAATAGAATGAAAGAACCAGATAAATATAAAGAAATAAAAGAAGAAATTACAGCTATTTATCATGAAAATAAAGGAAGATATGGATATAGAAGAATCACTATGGAACTTCATAATAGAGGATTCAATATAAATCATAAAACAGTGTCAAAACTCATGAAAGAATTAGGATTACAATGTTTTGTTAGAGTCCAAAAATATAAATCATACAAAGGTGAAGTAGGAAAAATATGTAAAAATCTTTTAAATCGTGAATTTAAAGCGGAAAGACCAAATGAGAAATGGGTTACAGATGTTACAGAATTTAAAGTACATAATGAAAAGCTTTATTTATCGCCAATAGTAGATTTATTTAATGGAGAGGTAATTAGTTTTAATGTATCAAGACATCCTGTGTTTGCACAAGTGGTTGATATGCTAGAAAAAGCATTTAACAAAATACCTAATAATACTAATCTAATTTTACATTCAGATCAAGGATGGCAATATCAAATGAAACAATATCAGCACTTATTAAAAGAAAAAGGAATTAGACAAAGCATGTCAAGAAAAGGGAATTGTTTAGATAATTCATTAGCTGAAAATTTCTTTGGATTATTGAAATCAGAATTGTTTTATATGAAAAAATATAAAACAATAGAAGAATTAGAAAAAGATATAATAGAATATATAGATTATTATAATAATAAAAGGATTAAAGGCAAATTAAAAGGAATGAGCCCTGTACAATACAGAGTTCATTCCCAAGTTGCCTAGTACCTAATCAAAAAATGTCCAATTTTTTGCGTTCAGTACAAAGGATGTAAGTGTTTTGATATTATTTCTAAATATAGTTATTTATAATCAATCTAATTTCACCAAATCTGTTTAATATGATTAATTTTACAACTCTGCACAATATACACTTCCAGCACATCAACACGAATCGGCACATCCTGAATACCATTCTTATACAAATAATATCGAATCGCCTGTATCATATGTTTTTGTTTCTGTTTATCTACAGCATCAGCTGGATTTCCATACTTAAAATTAGAACGAGTCTTCACCTCAATAAAAACAAGTTCATCTTTCGTAAGATCCCTTGCAACAATATCAATCTCTCCCTGTCTGCACAAAAAATTCCTCTCTACAACCTTATAATTATTTTCCTGGAGATATTGACATGCTAAATTCTCTCCCCATTTTCCTATTTCTTGTCTAAAATACATACATATCCTCCTGCTACTTTTTTTACATACTCATCCAATTCTAGCATAAGTAATATATGATTAACTTCAGCGATATTTTTACTTGTTATCTGATAAATCTCATTTAATGTAATTGGAGCTTCTGTAATCAATTGATAAATTTCATTATACTCTTTATTTTTACATATTTTTCTTTTCTTCTGTTTTTCAATTTCTTTTTCTTTCTTTTTTGGTGGTACTTTATAGGATAAAAATGGAAACTCCTTTATAATATCCTCTGTACATGTTACTATTTTAGCACCCTCTTGGATTAATCGATTAGTCCCTATTCCATTTTTGTCATCCACTTCATGTGGCAAGGCAAACACTTTCCTTCCCTGTTGTTTCGCCAATCTAGCTGTAACACTTGTCCCACTCCTATACATTGCTTCAATAACTAAAATACCCAAAGCCAATCCACTTACAATTCGATTTCTCGCTAAAAAATTATCTGATTTTGCTTTTTCTTCTGGCGGATACTCTGTTATCACTACTCCTTCATTTTCAATAATTTGTTGATATAATTCTATATTTTCCTTTGGAAAAATATGCTTAAATCCATTTCCCAAAACAGCTATTGTCTTTCCCTTCTCTTGTAATGTTGTTTTATGGGCAATCGTATCAATTCCAAGAGCCATTCCACTTGCAACTGTAAGTCCTTGGTAAACTAATCCTCTTGAAAACTGTTCTGCTAGTTTAACTCCATTTTCAGAACATAATCTTGAACCTATCATAGAAATAATATTACTCTTTAATAATTTAACATTTCCTCTCACATATAACTGTTTTGGTGGATTTTTAATTTCTTTTAACTGATTTGGATATCTATCATCTTCTATAGTTATAATCTCTAATCTCATCACCTCATTTCAATTATTGGACTAAAAAATCATCTCTAAAATAACAAAAGTATACATTTACAACATTGATTTTCTTTTTATGCATTTTAAAATTTACATATTTTTCTGTGCACAAAGAATTTCAAGTAATTCATTTCCATAATTGGAAACTAATTTATCTATTATTCCAATATTTTCTGTCTAAGCTTCTATATTGAATTGCTTCTGCTACATGATTTTCCTGTATCTTTGCACAAGCATCTAAATCCGCAATAGTCCTAGCTACTTTTAGAATTCTGTTGTAAGCTCTTGCACTTAATCCTAACTTATCAAACGCTATTTCAAGAATTTTTTTGCTTTTACTGTTTAGTTTACAAAAACTTTCCATTAATTTAGGATTTAATTCTGAATTAGAAAATATACGATATTCTTGATATCTTTCTAACTGTATTTTTCTTGCCTGATTAACTCGATTTTTAACTTCTTGTGATGTTTCTGTCTTTTCCTTTCGTTCTAATTGACTATACTTAACTTGGTTTACTTCAATATGAATATCAATTCGATCTAAAAGTGGTCCACTAATTCGATTTACATATTTTTTGATTTGCTCTGATTTACAAGAACATCTCTTTTCTTGACTTCCATAATAGCCACATGGACATGGGTTCATACTAGCAATTAACATGAATTCAGAAGGATAGGTAACAGTTGTATTCAATCTACTAATACTTACTTTTCTGTCTTCTAGTGGAACACGTAAACTCTCTAAAGCATTCTGATTAAATTCTGGTAATTCATCTAAAAATAGCACTCCTAAATGAGCTAAACTAATCTCTCCGTGGCTTTGGAATTCTTCCTCCTCCCACTAAAGATACTGGTGTAATAGTATGATGTGGACTTTGAAAAGGTCTTTTGGTAATAAGTGGTTTTTCTGGTCCTATTAATCCAAGTATACTGTAAATTTTTGTAATTTCCAATGCTTCTTCTAATCTCATATCTGGCAAAATAGTTGGTACTCTCCTTGCTAACATAGTTTTTCCTGAACCTGGAGAACCGAATTAATAAACAATTATGACCTCCTGCTGCTGCCACTTCTAATGCCCTTTTTACACTTTGCTGTCCCTTTACTTCTGAAAAATCAAATTCATACTCTACATCATGATTCAAGTTCACATCTGTATTTTCTTGTTTCAGAATTTTCTTTTTTCCATTCAAATAAGAAATCACTTCTTTAAGTGTATTGACTGGCAAGATATCAATTCCTTTCAAGATACTTGCTTCCTTCGCATTTTGTTTTGGTAAAATAATTCTTTTTATGCCTAATTTCTTTGCTTCAATGCAAATTGGTAAAATACCTTTTGTCTTTTCTATATTACCATTTAAAGATAATTCGCCTATAAAAATAGTTTCTTCTAATATTTTTTCTAAATTGGAATTCTTTATATTTCTATCAGCAATTAAAATGCCAACTGCTATTGCTAAGTCAAACATAGACCCTTCTTTTTTAGTATTAGCTGGTGATAAATTAACAACAATTCTCCTACTTAAAAATTCTATATTAGAATTTCTAATTGCAGTTTTTACTCTTTCTCTAGACTCTTTTACACTAACATCTGGCAAACCTACAATTTGAAAATCTGGCATTCCGTTTGATATATCTACTTGAATTGCTACTAAATACCCTTCTAGTCCTTGCAGTGCCATACTTTTTGTAATTGCTAACATATTTTCCTTTCTACTTATATAGCTTAAATATCTGAGGCCACTAGAGGATAAAATTTGGGGTTGTTAAGTATTATATCTAAAATGCCTTGTAAATCAATTATTTAACAAAATATATTTTTATTGTGGGGATTGGTAATTCTTTTGGAAAGAATTGAAATTATATTTCTAACTTTAAGATTATAATAAGGGTGACCTCAGATATTTAAACTATATAAGATTATAAAATTATTAATTAGATTGTGTCTTAACGACATTTGATTTTAATCCATAATTTGAAAAAATTGTTTGAATTAATCTTTTTTGATTACTAACTAAATTGATTATAAACCTTTTTCCATTTTTTGTCAACACTTTTTTGGGAATTTTTGTAATTTTTATGATTAATTTATGATAATGTCTTAAGTAATAACTTTTAAAAATGTCCCAA
>CASDJM010000094.1 GCA_949280815.1 uncultured Clostridia bacterium
AAATGAACCCTCCTTGCTAAACATTTTTGTCTAACAATTTGGGTTCACTTCAATTTAACGTATCTCTTTTCTATTCACCTACCACACTATCTATTCATTTATTTTATTCCTATTCTCATTTTATATGAATAGATAGCATCTAATATCTGTCCTTTAAATATTTTATATAGTCTATCATCCAAAATATTAAGCTCTTCCATTATTTTATCATAATTGTATTTTATGGCATGTTGCATACTACTTTGACTCAATAAAAATTTTTTAAATCTCTCTTGATCATACTTTTCTATATGAGAAAAACATATTTCTCTTGAATATTCAAATAGTCCACTTTTTCTCATATTGTTCAAATGTTCTGTTTTATTGCTACCCCACATATTTTCATAATTTTCTAAACTAGCTGTCTGTTTATGCAGATAACTATTTAGCTTTTCAAGTTCTTTGTTGATTACTGGTGGATAATCTGCGTCTATTACTGCAAATATCCCACCTTTTTTCAATATTCTATAAACTTCTTTTATTGTTGGCTCTGGACTCATCCAATGAAACGCCTGTGAACAAATAACTATATCAGCACATTCCGTTTCTAATTTAGTTCTATCCCCATACCCTTGAACAAATTTCATTTTTTCATTTTCTTTTGTTCTTGCTTTATTCAGTATATCAATAGATGGATTTATTCCAATTATATTATTGGCAAATAAGGTACACACTTCTGTAGATAAACCAGTTCCACAGCCTATATCTATAATAGTATTTATATCTTTGTCTAAATATATTTTTAAAAGTTCAATGGCTTTACTTGGTAATTTCGGTCTGCCTTCGTCATAGGTATCAGCATACCCTAAAAATCTTTCATATGCTTTTTCAATATTTTTAACATCTTCATTTAATAATTCAAAATCAGATAGATTTTCGTTAATAAGTTCATTCATTTTACATTTAAAAACACTACAGAGTTTAAAAATATTTTCCACAGTTGGATATGATTCGCCTAATTCCCATTTGGATACACTTTGTCTTGATATATCAATCAATTCTGCAAGTTGTTCTTGACTTATATCTAGCTCTTTTCTCAAAGTATATAGATTTTTACTAAACTTCATTAAAACTCCTCCTTCGTATACTATTATATTGTTATTAATACCATTTTTCTAGCAACCTATAGTTGCACTTCTAAACGACAACTTGCTATTTTATTATTTTACTTTCATTTGTTTAACATTTCTCTAAAAGGCAGGAAAGAGATACAGAAAGTATCTCTCTAACACCTAGAAAAACAAGTTTTCTAGTTCTCTTTTTTAGTCCTAAAAGTACAGAAAAAATACAGAATTCCCACCATAGTATATTCTAATTTATTTAATATTTTTGTATATTTCTTTTAGAATTTCATATCGCTTTGCCATAATCTTTTTATAAAAATCTTTTCTTGTTGTAGACATACCTTCCACATTATTAATAAAATTATTTATTTCATCTATATTAATATTTAAAAATAATCTTTTAATAGCATTGTTACATTCTTTATTTTTCATTTGTTTCATATATGTCATATAATTAATTTTCTTTCCATTTTCTTTTAAACAAGAATAACAATTAATTGCTAAATTCTTTAACTCTGTTTCATTAATTTTTTCAATTTCTTTATCTTCAAGCATCGGATTTAAAGCTGAACCGCAATCATAAATTGGAGAAAATTGAACTTTTCCTATATTTTTATTCAATAAAAATCCCCAGTTACCATTGTGTCTGTCTGTATTTCCAATTAAACTATCAATAACAAACATGTCCCAAAATCTTTGTTTTGTTTCTTCTACATTAATCATTTTGCTTTCTTCTAAAACTTCCATAATATCATTTAATTCTGTTTCTATCTTTTTATCTGGATTTGTGCTTAATGCTAAATTTTCAAATTCATATAATATATTATCATTGTCTGTAAAATCCTCACAAGCACATACAATTTTCTCTTTTCCGTTATAGTTATATTTTCCTAAAACTGTATTTTGCGTTTTAAAACCTACTATCTTGAATACATTACTTCCAATATATTCAGAAAAAGCATTATTAATATAGGATATATTTTTATTTTTTTCTCTAATTGGATCTGGAAACTTTACTAGATACTTTTTATTATTATATATTAAAGTTTTCTTTTTTTCTGAACCTTTATAATTATTAAATTCTTCTATTGCATTTGTAAAATCAACCATTGTATTTCCTCCACTTTTTATTAACTACTTACTAGTATAGCATAAATCATTTGAATTTACTATATTTTAGCAAAAAAACAATTACTAAAACTTTTTCACTTTAAATTTTAGTAATTGTTTCTATTACTCTAAATAGGCTATTACTCTAGCATTTTATCATTTTATAATTTATGGGCATTAAAGGTTTAGGAGTATGATTTCCTATTATATGACCTTCGTCTATCATTTGTTTTACTAAGTCAGGCTGTGTATTCACAAAATGTGCTGTTATGAAAAATGTTGCTTTTACTTGATTCTCTTTTAGTGTGCTAAGTAGTTGTGGTGTGTATCCTGCTTCATAACCCTCATCGAAAGTTAAATAAATATTTTTATTTTCTTTATTTCCTAAACATATTCCTTTGTTTTCTTCTAAAACTTTTTTATTGTTACTTCCTACATCTGGTTGTTCATGATTATCATTTCTTTTGATTCCCCAACCTATTCTTTGATTGCTAACTGTACTGCTATTCGTTACTACTTCATTTTCTTTTGTGTTCATAGATATAATACTTAAAGAAAATATGGCAATTGCTAAAATCGCCATTAATCTATATTTTATATTTTTCATGGCTTTTCCTCCAATTTACTTTATTATTACATATATATTAAGATTTTTAGAAGATAGAACACTACAATCTCTCAATTTATATCCTAATTCTATTCCAGTCTGAATTTCCTTTAACGACATTGTTACTCTTGCCTTATGATTGATTATTATTGTTTTATCCCTTCTTCTTCTGTTTTATAAATTGCTACTTGCTACTTTCATTAAAAAATCTTCAATCTTTTCATACATATTTAGACGTTCTTTAAGACTTTCCTGCTTTGGTAACATTTTAATATATTCATAAGCTGAATTTTCTAATTTTTCTAATTTTCCTAATTCACTAAAAACTTCTTGTACTACATTGTAACAATCTTTTATATGTTTTCTTATTTTTTCATCCTGACCCCAATATAATGTTAGCGACATATCTCCTATATTTGAAAACTATTAAATACCTTTTCTTCCACTATAACACCTCTCCTACTTTTTACTTATTTATCAGGTCTATGTCTTTCTGTCAATTAACTTTAATAAGCTATTTAAGGATAAAATTCCATAAAGTGATTGATTTTTTTCTTTTTCTATATTAGAATACAATTATCAATTATTTAAAACAAATAATTTTATAAATTGAGGAGATGAAAACTATGAAAAACATTGATGTATCTATCATCATGGGAAGTGACTCTGATTTACCAATCATGAAAGATTGTGCTAAATTTTTAGAACAAATGGGAATTTCTTATGAAATGAAAATTCTTTCCGTTCATCGTACTCCAGAAAAAGCGACCGAATATGCAAAAGAATTAAAAGAAAAGGGTATAAAAGTAATTATTGCTGGAGCTGGAGGAGCAGCTCATCTTCCAGGTGTATTTGCTGCCATGTTACCAACTGTTCCAGTCATTGGAATTCCAATTCACACAAAAACCTTAGGTGGTGTTGACTCTTTATATTCCATCGTCCAAATGCCTTCTGGTATTCCAGTAGCAACCGTTGCTATTAATGGAGCTAAAAATGCTGGTATTCTAGCAACTTCTATTTTAGCAGTAGGAAATGAAGAAATTAAAAATAAACTAGCTGATTTTAAAAATTCTTTAAAAGATGCTGTATCAAGCAAAGATGAAAAGTTACAAGAATTAGGATATGAAGCTTACTTAAATAATTAATACATAATGATAAAGTTTATTGTATATTTTATGCAGTAACAATTCGGGGGGAACCAACCAGCATACAGTCTGTTAATTTATTACAGACTGTACGATGTTGGGAGCTACAAAGAAAATATAGAATAAACTTTAAATATAAAAATAAAAATTAATTTATATAAAGGTGGTTTTAAAATGAAAAAAATTAGTAGTGGTAAAGTTCGTGAAATATATGAAGTAGACGAAGACAAGCTTTTACTTGTCGTTTCTGACAGAATATCCGCATTTGACTATATTTTGCCAAGTTTAGTTCCAAACAAAGGAAAAATACTAAATCAGATTTCTGAATTTTGGTTTAACTATATCAAAGACATCATTCCAAATCATGTCATATCTACGAATATGAAAGATTTTCCAAAAGAATTCCAAACAGAAGAATTTGAGGGAAGAAGTATGTTAGTCAAAAAATTAAAAATGATTCCAGTTGAATGTATTGTAAGAGGTTATATTACAGGTTCTGGATGGAAAAGTTATCAAGAAAATGGTACAGTTTGTGGTATTACCTTACCAGAAGGATTACAAGAATCTGAAAAGTTACCAGAACCAATCTTCACACCAACTACAAAAGCGGATGAAGGACATGATGAAAATATTTCTTTTGAAGAAGTTTGCAATTTAATTGGAAAAGATTTAGCAGAGAATCTGCGTGCTAAAACAATTGAAATTTATTCAAAGTGTGCTGAATATGCACTAACTAAAGGTGTTATCATTGCAGATACAAAATTTGAATTTGGTGTCGATGAAAATGGTAAGTTAGTCATTGGAGATGAAGTGCTAACACCAGACTCTAGTAGATTTTGGCCTGCTTCTGATTACCAAGTTGGTAGAGGTCAAAAAAGTTTTGATAAACAATATATTCGTGATTGGATTAAGTCTACTGGTTACAATCCAGAGTCTAATACTCCTATCCCAGATGATGTAATTGATGTAACGGTTAATAAATATAAAGAAGCTTATGAGATATTGACTGGTAAAAAATTTTAATTGTAATTGACATTTAATCTATTTACTACTTATGTAAATCGAGTAGAAAATAACACTTAATGTGTTTTTCCCCTCTCACACCACCGTACGTACCGTTCGGTATA
>CASDJM010000095.1 GCA_949280815.1 uncultured Clostridia bacterium
GCTGTAGACACTCAGCATTCCAGGGATTTTTTACACACAAAAGTTATTATTGAAAATATCTATATTAGAAACACAAACTAAACCAATTATTATATTCAGTAAAAGAAATAATTCACCTTAAACCGAAAATATTCTTTAAATATCAAAGACGGTCATATATCCAAAATTCAGCCATTAACTTATTTTACACTTTGAGATTTAATAAAAGTATAAAAAACAAAACATTCTTCAATAAAAAATATTATATTTGTAAAAATTCTGCAGAACAAAACAAAATGTATTAACTTAAAAAAGAAATATTATGAAACGGATAACTAAAGTCTCTTTATTTCTGACAATATTATTAATTACGCTTTCATGTAATGATAATACTTTTGATACTACATTAGTTTCTAAAACTAATACTAAATTGATAGAAGATGAAACTTTCTTAAAAAACAGATTTTCAGTTGCACTAGCTAATGTTTTCTGTGAAAGTGAAGCAAGCAGAGAGTTTATAAAGCAAGAAGCATTAAAACAATTTGACTATGAATATGATGTTTTATATATGCTAATAAAAGACAGAGTTATAGAAAATAACCAAACTTTTGAAGATTTATTATTAAGATTTATGAGTAAAGATGAACTTACCTCTCTTTTAAAAAAAATTCCTAATCTCACTATATTTATACCTGCACTCCCTGAAGATTTTTTTTCACCTGAAACATGGAATACTCAAAAAGAAATACCATTAGTTGCATATATGAATAACAATAAACAAATATTATATACAGATAATATAGGAACAATTAATACTATAGAAAGTGACGAAATACCAGCCTTTCCTATTGCTGTAGTTAAACCTTCTGAAAGAGTTTTTCTACAAACATCATCTACAAGAAATAGTGATTCTTCAATTTTAACAGCTCAAAATGGTACTAATTTCATTTTCACACACAAAGAATTCGACAATACCAATCCTACTTCCAAGATGCAAACCAGAGGAGTATCCACTGACTATCCTGAAAAATTAAAAAAAATATATGAAGCAAAAGATTATGCAGATAAAAATGGGATATGGCAAAGGGATTATATTTATTACAACATCTCAAAAAAAGATGGTAGTGGAATATTTCAAAAAAACATTTCTGAATGTATATACTCTTTTGAATTATCAGGTGATCCTAATAATATGTATAGACTAATAGCAGATCAAGGTGACGATCCACATTATAGTGAATATGAAGTCAAAGTTCCCAAGGATCCAAGAGACTCTGGAAGACGTGATTATGCACTATCGTTTTGGTTTGAGGGTAATTTTGAATTTATAGTGAAAATATATGTTAGCAATACTCAACTAATTTCTAATGAAATAATTAAAGCAATTTCTATTTCACCAAATGATTTATTTGAGCTTAATATAGAAAACATCAACACAGGTAGACATCAGATAAAAAAAAGAGCTATAGGCATAAAGAATCTGAAAAAATACTATTTACCTAATCCATTACCTCTTTTTGACTGGAATATAGAACATTATTCTTCTTCTATAAAAATTTCTATAGAAGAAAAAGATAATGAAGTTACGGAACAGAAGCTTATAGAAACAACTAGTAACTTTGCTAGTAACTTTGAATTTAATATAGGACTTGGAGAAACAATAAAAAAAGGTGCTAAATTTGGTGCTTCGGCATCTACTACACAAAAAGTATCAACTACAATAACTACCCATTTGGATAGTGAACAATTAGGAGATGTCATTATTAATTTCGGAGATGACATTGTTATTAAGAACGAAATGGATGCAGTAGTTTCAGGAGTTCCGGGAAGAGCAAGCTATAAAACGACTTATAGACCCGTTTTAAATCCTAAATATACTTCTGGCTATTATAAAATAGAAGTACTTCCTCTCGCTCTATATTAGCATATATGGGGATAGTAAATATAATTATTGATGAGCAAAGTACAAATTCGAGTGGCTTTGCTCATCATTTTTTGTAAAAATGTCTTTTAAGGATATAAAAATGTAAAATCTAGAAGATTTTCTTATGGTTCTTTTCCTTTCATACCATTTTGACCTAAAATCGTCATGTTAAATATATGAAGAGGGTGTGTCAAAACTCAATTCTTGAAGATATGAACTTATAATTTGAAATTTAAGTACCCTCAAAAGGCTAAAAAAGGGTCGTATCATTACTCAATACAGAGATGGATACGATCCTTTTTTAATGTCACAGTTACAATTTATAACTTTCCGGAGAGGACATTTTAGTTTTGACACACCCTCTTTTTCATTTTCCTTGATATGCAAAAAGTTTTTTCTACTTTATTCTCACACCCGATATTTACAAACTTACTTACTAGGAATCAGTCGTCTTCTATTTTTTCCATTTTAAGAACATCATGAATAAAAATCCCCGGAACTACTGTAGACACTCAGCGTTCCAGGGATTTTTTTACACACAAAAGTTATTATTGAAATTGAAAACTGTTTCTTTATTAGATTAGAAGCGCAGACCTACGGTAAACAACACTTGACTACGTGTATTCGTTACTTTCGTTGCTTCTGGTGAACCAATGGCTATATCACCACCATCTACAAATCCATTCACAAACGGATAGAAATTTTCTTTATATGTAGAGTATTTATAAGCCAAATCTGCATAAAACATTGATCCACGATAGCCAATACCCAGTGTATAATTACTCAATGATTTGGAGTTTGAAAAGTCTGTATCTGTCTGAATAGAGTTAATAGCCAAATCTTTGAAAGCATCCTGATGGAAAGCCGCAGTACTATAATTATATCCTGCCCTAAAAGCAAACTGTGGAATCACCTTATACTCTAGGCCAAGACGGACTGTACTAACCCCTTTCAACATAGACGTCGTACTATTCTCAAATTCATAAGCAGAAGAATTACCTTCAGTATCTTTAAACTTCATGGAAGAATAATCTTGATACTCATACTCTGCTCCTAAAGCCAAGCTCTTGCCTACCGTATATCCCAAACTTACATTATAAGTCCAAGGAGTTTGAAGATCGAAAGGAAGGATCATATCCCCTTTTCCCGGAAGATTATCCCATGATCTCACGTCATATCCCTTTATTTCTCCAGTTACAACATCCATCACATCCGATATAACTTGTGCACTCGTTTTATAATCCAAACTATAGAATATTGGCGTATGTATAGCTAATCCAACTCGAAAAGGCGAATATTCAAAAGGACGAATAATAGCTCCCAACTTCACGTCAAAGCCAGACCCCTTTATTCTATTCCAACTCTGCAAACTATATCCTTCATCGTTTCCATAATCCTCATCATAAAAAGTATACTTATTATAATCTACAGAATAAGCACCCAGCGTCAATCCCAAATATACCCGATCATTAAAATTAAACGATACATTAAAATCATATTGATCAATTCCCCCGCGTTCTTCCGAACGAAAATTTGCATATCCATTATCTAACATTCCTTCAAAATGTCCAGGAGAGATATAAAGAGGATTACCATTTATATCCTTATACTGTACCTCCTTCCCTTGTTCATCCTTATAGGTATAAGGAATATTGTTTACCCCTCCTGTTTTGTCATGTATTGTAATATCTCTAATCAGCCCAGCATCAGCTCCAAGAATAGAAAGCCACCCAATACCATTATCCGTATAAGGCGAATCTCCCCATTTTTCAATGCCAGCTGCTTGAGATGCCATTAGATAGGTTTGTGAGTAAAGCCCCAAATTACCTTCCATGCGCATGTTGTTATTAAATGATTTCGCTTTATGATAATTAAAACCGAAATTCACAAAACGCAGCGGAGTTTCATTACCAATCTTAGAAGAAAATACAAACCCGATGTTATTAAAATCTCCTTTAGTTAAATCAGAATTAAACTTTTTCCCCAAATACTGGCTTTCATTCCCATAAAGAGAAAGCCCAAATGAAGTCATTACATCATTACTGCGATAAAGGCCAATACCTGCCGGATTAGTCCCCATCGTAGATATGTCTCCTCCAAGAGCACCCATAGCTCCACCCATACCCACAAATCGAGCAGTGCCATTCAAATCTTTTCCTGTTAGTTTGGCACCGTCATATATCGTTTGTGCCATTCCCCAAGGCGCTATCATTAGCATCCCCAGAGCAATTAAAACACTTATCTTTTTCATTCCTGTCAAAACCATTTAATTAATACTTATCTTCTGGCACTGCTACTACGAGAGGAACCTCCACCTGATGATGATCTAGAAGAAGAACCACCGCTCGAATAACTACCCCGAGAGCTACTGCCACCTGACGAAGCTGGAGAATAACTGCGTGAAGAAGAACGAGAAGTACCATAGGAAGAAGAACGAGTATTACTTGCTGGAGAATAACTACGCGGTGCTTCTGAACTTCCACGACTATAAGTTGATCTTGCACTACTGCTTCTAGTAGTGGTTCCAGACGAACGCGAATAACCAGAAGAACCAGTCGAACGGGAAGATGAAGAACTTCCGCTACTTCTAGTACTACTTGGACGAGAATAAGTAGCACTGCTACGACTACTTGAGCCCCTGCGTTCACCTGAAGTCCGTGTACCCACTACACGTCTGGAAGTAGTTCCCCTACTATAAGTAGAACCAGAAGAACGAACAGAACTACCTTCTGAACGAACGGCAGAGCCTCCCCGAACAAAAGAGCCACTGGAACGAACGGCACTCGAACCATAACGACGAATAGTAGAAGGATTCCTGTAACTGCTTTGTCCAGAAGAACGACGGTTTGTATAGGTAGGACCTGTCCAACGACCGCTGCCACCTCCGCCCCAGCCCCAGCTAGGACCACCATGCCAATGGTGATGATGTCCCC
>CASDJM010000096.1 GCA_949280815.1 uncultured Clostridia bacterium
ATGAAATTAAGAATAAAAAAATGTATAATGGACTACATGTTCATTATACGAGTAATTTGTAGGGAGGAATAATGTCTTTAATAAGTGTAAATAATTTGACTTTTGGATATGATGGAAGTTTAAATAATATATTTGAAAATGTTTCATTTAATATAGATACAGATTGGAAGTTAGGACTAATAGGTAGAAATGGTAAAGGAAAAACTACATTTTTAAAACTATTACAGGGGAAATATGAATATAAAGGAACAATATCAAAAAATGTAGATGTAGATTATTTCCCTTTTGAAGTAACTAATAAAAATAGAATGGCAATAGAGATAGTAAATGAAATTGCTCCAAATATTGAAGATTGGGAAATTATAAAAGAATTGAATTTATTAAATAGCGATACAGAAATTCTTTATAGAAATTTTAATTTATTAAGTGGTGGAGAACAAATAAAAATACTGTTAATTAGTTTATTTTTAAAAGAAAATAATTTCTTGCTTATAGATGAGCCTACCAATCATTTAGATATAGAAACAAGAAATAATTTAGTTAATTACTTGGAAAAGAAAAAAGGGTTTATATTAGTATCTCACGATAGAAATTTTTTAGATAAAGTTGTAAATCATATTATTTCTATAAATAATACTAATATTGAAATACAGCAGGGTAATTTTTCATCTTGGAAAGAAAATAAAGACAGACAAGATAATTTTGAAATAATGCAGAATGAAAGACTACAAAAAGATATAAACAAACTTGAAATTGCATCAAAAAATACTGCAAAATGGTCTAATGAAGTTGAAAAGTCAAAATATAAAACAAGCAATTCAGAGTCAACAATAGACAGAGGTTATCTAGGGCATAAGTCTGCAAAAATGATGAAAAAATCAAAAGTTATGGAACAACGAATTGAAAAAGCAATAGATGAAAAAAGTAATTTATTAAAAAATGTAGATAGAAATGATAGTTTAAAAATAATTCCAATAGAAAGTAGAAAAAGTCCATTGATTTTAGCAAATAACTTACAAATAAAATACAATGACAAAATAATATTTTCTCCAGTTTCATTTGAAGTGAAAAATGGAGATAGAATTGCAATAGTTGGTAAAAATGGAATCGGAAAATCAAGTATATTAAAACTGATTATAGGACAAGAAATACAATACAATGGAGAATTTAAAATAGCAAATGATTTAAAAATATCTTATGTATCACAAAACACAGATTACTTAAAAGGAAACTTAAAAAAATTTGCACTAGATAATAAAATAGATGAGAGCATTTTTAAAGCAATGTTATTCAAAATTGGATTTTCAAAATTGGATTTTGATACAAAAATTGAAGAAATGAGTGAAGGGCAGAAAAAGAAAGTTTTAATAGCAAAAAGTATATCAGAACAAGCTAATATTTATATATGGGATGAGCCATTGAATTATATAGATATACTAACAAGAGAACAAATAGAAGATTCAATTTTAAAATATAATCCAACACTAATTTTTGTTGAACACGATAAAATTTTTGTAGAAAAAGTGGCAACAAAGATTATAACGATAGAAAAATAAGTATGCAATAATTTGCGATTTTAAAGGAGAAAAAATGATAAGGAAATTTGAAGATAATGATATAGATGATATAATGCAGATATGGAAAAGTGCAAACATAAAAGCTCATAATTTTATTTCAAATGAATATTGGGAAAACAATTATAAATATGTAAAAAGTATTTTGCCAAATGCTGAACTATATGTATATTTAGTTAATAATAAAATAATAGGATTTATTGGAATGAATACAAACTATATTGAAGGAATTTTTGTAGATACAAATAGTCAGCATAATGGAATAGGAACATTACTATTAAATAAAGTAAAGGAAAATAGAAATAATTTGATATTAAGAGTATATAAGAAAAATACAAATGCTATCAATTTTTATAAAAAGAATGATTTTATAATTACAAACGAAGATATAGATAACGATACAGATGAAATAGAATATACAATGACTTGGAATAAGTAAGAGATAAATTACAATATATCACTAGGAATGGGGGAATAATAAATGAACTTTAAAGAATATGGAGATAATAATAAAGATACAATAATGTTATTACATGGTGGTGGTCTTTCTTGGTGGAATTATAGAGAAGAAGCAGAAAAATTACAAGAAAGTTATCATATTGTTATTCCAATATTAGATGGACATTCAGATAGTGATAGAAGTTTTACAAGCATAGAAGATAATGCACAAGAAATTATAGATTATATAACTAATAATTATAATGGTCATATTCGCTTAATGGGAGGATTATCATTAGGAGGACAGATTCTTTTAGAAATTTTATCAAGGAAAAATGATATTTGTGATTGTGCTATTATTGAGAGTGCATTAGCAATTCCTATGAAAGCAACATATAAAATGATTAGACCAGCTTTTTCTATGAGTTATGGGCTAATATCAAAGAAATGGTTTTCACAAATGCAATTTAAGTCTTTAAAAATAAGAGAAGATTTATTTAGTGAATATTATAGAGATACTTGTAAAATTAGTAAGGAAGATATGATTGCTTTTATGGAAGCAAACTCAAAATATGAAATTAAAGATTCTTTATCAAGTACAAAATCGAAAGTTTTAGTAGTTGTAGGAGATAAAGAAAGAGCAATAATGAAAAAATCAGCGAGTATAATTCATAAAAAGATAAATGGAAGCAGAATTAAAGTGTTACCTAATTATTATCATGGAGATTTTAGCATAAATAATCCACAACAATATGTTATGGCAATTAACGAGCTTATTGCTAATAGAAATAGAAACTTGAAAAGCAAATCATTTGATAATACTAAAACAAAATCTGAAAATGAACAAAGACAATTAGAAGAAAGAAATAGAACAAATACCAAGTTTTTAGATGAAAGATAAATTACAATATATAAGGAGGAAAAATAATAATGGATAAGAAAAAAATGATGAACTGGATAATAGCAATAATAGTTGCTATCGTGTATTTAACAGTAAGTATTATATTTAAGTCTTGGGCATATTCTTGGCTTATATGGGTTGCGTACGCAATTTATAGATTTATTGTTAAATAACTAAATTACAATTTGAAAGAGTGATAAAATATGGAAAATATTATAATTAGAAATGTTGCAGAAAAAGATATTCCAAGTGTTGCAGATATTCAAGTTAATGGATGGAAAACAGCATATAAAGGAATCATAGATGATGCTATTTTAAATGTTATGAACAAAGAAGAAAAGATAGAAAGATTTAAAGTAAATTATCAGAAAAATGGATTTATAGTAGCAGAGTTTGAAAACGAAATAGTAGGATTTTGTAGATATACTTATAACAATGAATTTACACCAGATATGCAAGACATAGATTGTGAGATAACAGCACTATATGTTAAGCCAAACTTAAAATACAATGGTATAGGAACAAAACTATTTCAATTTGTTATAAATGAGTTTAAGAGCAAAAATAAAACAAAGATGATATTATGGTGTTTAAAAGATAATGAGCCATCTAAAAAGTTTTATACTAAAATGGGTGGAAAAATTATCAAAGAACGAGTAATTGAAATTGGAGAAAAGAATTATTGTGAAGTTGGATTTATGTATAACATCTAACTGCAAAATTACAATTTAGGAGAGTAAGTATGAAAAGGAAAGAGTTAATTATAATTGGCATTCTCACAATATTATTAGCATTTATGGATATAAGTGGACTACCTAGTGCATTATTTATAAATATTGAAATTTTAGATATTACACCATTTTATTGGACTTTGATGTTTAACTTTATAATTATTGGAGTAATTGCATTTTTTACACTAAAGTATCTTTGTCCTAATTGGAAGTTAGGACTTAATAAAAAAGCGTTGAAAAGTGGACTAAAAAAATATGGAATAGTAGGAATTATTGTAGGTATTATATCAGGAATAGCATTTTATATAGGCTTAAAACCTTTTAATTATAATCCAACAATTTGGAAAGTTTTAATTGAAGGAATTATATATTATATAGGTGTTGCAATAGTTGAAGAATTATATGTGAGAGGCTTATTATTAAATCTTATTGAAAAAGTATGCTATAAAAAAAGAAACAATACGATTATAGCAATTATTGTATCATCTGTTATTTTTGGATTAGGGCATATATTTGGTGTTTTAGGGCAACCTTTACTTGTTATAATTACAAAAGTAGTATGGACTATTGCTATGGGAATATATTTTGGAACGATATATAAGAAAACTAACAACTTATGGTTACCAATTATTTTGCATTTTATAATAAATGTATGTGCCTTACCATATTGTTTTACAACAATAACAACTTATCCGAATATAAGTTTATATATCATTTTACCAACTTATATATTACTAGGAATATATAGTTTAAATATTATGAAAAGAAAAAGATAAATTACAATTTTGTAGTTTGAAAGATTTATAGACTAACTATATGAAAGTCAAGAGTTTTTATAAAAATTTTTAAATAAATTTC
>CASDJM010000097.1 GCA_949280815.1 uncultured Clostridia bacterium
ATATATATTTCCCCTCTATTATTAAGGTACTATCCTCTTCTCTTTCAAAGTCAACTCCCTGTGTCTCTAATTCTTCTATTAAATCCTCTATGGTGATGTCCCCACCTTGTTTTTTTAACTTGGCACTCATTTGAGCTAATCTTAATTGCTCTTCAATGGCTCCAATTTCTGTCTTTTCTCTGGCTTCCATAGCTTTGGTTATCAATCCATTATCTCCTGTTAGTGTGGCAATTGTTACTGAAGCTAATACTAGTAAGATAATAATCGTAATTACTAATGCAATTAATGTGATACCTTTTTCTTTCATCAAAAACTCCCTCTTTCCTTTGTTTTTTTGCAGTTTGTTGTAGTTATGTTCCTCTGTTGTATCATTATTCTGTTTATTTATACCACATTAATTATTTTTTGTCCAGTATTGTAATAAAACTGTAATATTGGGGAGTTACTATCCAGCTCTATATCTTTTGCTCCAAAAAAATATATTTTTTTATAAAAATCAAGAGGGAAGAGCAGTAGAATTGGGAAGTTCATACTTTTAGAATATTGTATAAATCAAAATACCAATAGATTGAATCATAAACAAATTCAATACATTAGAAGTCAAGAGATTATTTGTGGCTTCTACTACGCCAAGCATAGTATCATCATTTTGATTCCTATAATGTTTTTGTGACTCAAAAAAAGTAATTAGCTCTGGTATACTAGTAATAAAACCAAGTAATATACCTATGATAACTTGGGAAATATTAAATTGATGGCACAAATTATTCAAAGTCTCCCCTAACAATTCCCCTATCACATATAACAAAACTCCTGTCCCCAGCAAAATAGTAATATAAAGCACTGTTCTCCTAGTATTTCCCTTCTCTTTTTCTTCCTCTTCTTGAATTTGTTTTTCTAGTTGTTGATCTTCCTTTTGTAAATATAATTTGTGAACATTATTATTTAAATAAAGAAACAAAGCAAACAAAATAAAAAAAGCTGGAACAATGATTAAATTTATTTCTATATTTCTCCATACTAAAATTAATGGTATTAATATCGTTACCAATACTAATACAATATCTATTTTAATTGCTCTATTTGTAAAAGCTTTTCTATTTTTATTCAATACAATAGATGCCATATACTGAACTAAATTAATAATATTAGAACTTAATATATTAAAAATACTACTGCCCATTAATCCATTCATACTAGAAACTGTAATAGTTAAAAGCTCTGGCATAGAAGTAGCATATCCTGCAATATTTCCTACTGTTTTTGCTTTTAAATTTAGATTTTCTGCTAATTTTCTTAAAGTAATAACTAAAATGTATTTTGCAATTAATACAATAAGCCCTGAATATATAATAAATTTTGCAATTTCAAAAAACATCTTTTTTCTCCTTATCTTGTATCTATTTTTATAATTATAAAGTTGTTACTGGTCAGCCCTGCTGTTTTCTTTTTAGTGAGAAAGCTTACTATATTATTTTTGAAATATCGCATAAGCGACTGGCTAACGTATACTGCCACCGTAACAAGCAAAGCTTTAACAGTGGATAGCAAAACGAGCCTTGAGCAAGTACGATTGGAGCAACTTACCAACTAATATATTTGATTGTGGAAGTTGCGACACACAAGGTATAAAAATTCATAAAGTAAGCTTTCTCTCAAGAACAACAAATAATAAAGCTGAACAGTAACATAAAGTCATATCATTTTTTTATTATTTTTCCCAACTTCTTGCTAATTATCACAAAATATTATATAATTGGCTCAAATTTGCAAAAAGAAATGTTTCAATTGAACTTAGGAGGTATTTATATGATAGATATTAAATTTTTAAGAGAAAATCCAGATATCGTAAAAGAAAATATAAAAAAGAAATTTCAACAACACAAGCTTGTTTTAGTTGATGAAATTCTTGATTTGGATATTAAAAATAGAGAATCCAAATTAAATGGTGATAATTTGAGAGCAGAAAGAAAAAGCCTTAGTAATCAAATTGGTAGTCTTATGAAAGCTGGCAATAAAGAAGAAGCTGAAAAAATAAAGGCACAAGTAAATGCCATCAATGAAAAACTAACAGAAAATGAAAAGTTAGAAAATGAATATGCAGAAGAAATAAAAGCTAGAATGATGAAAATTCCTAACATTATACATGATTCTGTTCCGATTGGAAAAAATGACAGCGAAAATGTAGAAATCCAAAAATATGGAGAACCTATTGTTCCCGATTATGAAATTCCGCATCATAGTGAAATTATGGAATCTCTTAATGGACTTGATCTAGAAAGTAGCAGACGAGTAGCAGGAAATGGCTTTTATTACTTCATGGGAGATGTAGCAAGACTTCACTCAGCAGTTTTAACTTATGCTAGAGATTTTATGATTAATAAAGGATTCACTTATTGTATTCCTCCTTATATGATTCGTTCTGATGTCGTAACTGGAGTTATGAGCTTTGAAGAAATGGATGCTATGATGTATAAAATTGAAGGAGAAGACTTATATTTAATTGGTACAAGCGAACATTCTATGATTGGTAAATTTAAAGACCAACTTTTAAAAAAAGAAGATATGCCATATACCATGACTTCTTATTCTCCTTGTTTCAGAAAAGAAAAAGGGGCTCATGGAATTGAAGAACGTGGTGTTTATCGAATTCATCAATTTGAAAAACAAGAAATGATTGTCGTTTGTGAGCCAGAACAATCTTGGGAATGGTATGATAAAATGTGGTCTTATACCGTTGAATTCTTTAGAAGTATGAATATTCCAGTTAGAACCTTAGAGTGTTGTAGCGGAGACTTAGCTGATTTAAAAGCAAAATCTTGCGATGTAGAAGCTTGGAGTCCTAGACAGAAAAAATATTTTGAGGTTGGCAGTTGCTCTAACTTAACAGATGCACAAGCTCGTAGATTAGGAATTCGTATCAAAGGGGAAAATGGAAATTATTTTGCTCATACATTGAATAATACAGTCGTTGCCCCACCTCGCATGCTGATTTCTATTGTAGAAAATAACTGCCAACCAGATGGAAGTGTCATCATTCCAGAAGTCTTAAGACCTTATATGGGTAGACTAGAAAAAATCAAAACAAAATGATTTTGGGGATAAGTAAGCTGTGTAAGGTGAAACTAATTACTAATGACTTATGCTGGGGTTCAAAAGAAAAAATCATGATATTTAAAAAAAATGTCTTTAATATTAATATAAATTCAATCATGATTTTTCCCTCTGTCTCAAAATCATCGAAAGGAGATTTTAATAATGTTAATAAAAAATCCTAAATTTGAAATTTCTGCTATTCACCCAAATCAGTATCCCTCTAGCGGACTACCTGAAATCGTTTTAGTTGGAAAATCCAATGTTGGAAAATCTAGTTTTGTGAATACCATGATTAATCGAAAAAAGCTAGCTAGAACCAGTAGTGAACCTGGTAAAACTCGTCAAATTAATTTTTATAATATAGATGATAGCTTTTATTTTGTTGATTTACCAGGTTATGGTTATAGCAAAATGTCTAAAAAAGAACAAGAACAAGTTGGAAAATTTATTGAACAATATTTATTCCATCGAAAAGAAATTTCTTTAATTATCTTTTTAATAGATATCAGACATAATCCTACTGAAAATGATAGGTTGATGTATAGCTACATTATTTCATCTGGATTACCTTGTTTAATTTTAGCCAATAAAGCTGATAAAATTGCTAAAACTAAAGTAAATGAAACGGTTAAAAATTTACAAAAACAACTAAATCCTCTTGGCGATATTACAACTTTTCCATTTTCTTCTGAAAGAAAAGTTTATCAAGATGATGTCTGGAACTTTATAGAACAATTTATATAATTATCATAAAAAGCAAATTTAAGATTTTCTACACAATGCAAATTGCTAGAAAACTTATTTTTCGCCATATTTATCTACTACATAAATTTCTCCTAGTAGGAGCAATTTCCCAGTATCTAAAAAACCACCCTTTCAGGTGGTTTTTTTTTAACAACAACATTTACATTTGCATTTTTTCTCTCTTTTTCTGTTACAGAACATTAAGATAATTGTTAAGATTAACAACAATCCTAATATTATGGCTAGAACAATAACTGCTGGTAATGATAGAAGTATAGCAATAGCTAAAGCTGCTCCTATAAGCAATCCTATTACAAAAACAAATGCTGTTAATAATATAATTGCTACAATTCCTAGACAATTTCTTCTTTTTTCGCATTTTTCTTCTCTGTTGTCATAGCAATAAATTGTTTCTTGTGGCTCCATGTCAAAGTCACCTCCAATATAGTACCTTGTTTGATACTATATTGTATTATATGTCGTTTTTTGTCGTTTAGTGATTCTATTCTTGTATATTTTTCAATTGGCTCTGTCAATAACTTTTGAAAATGTCCCAAAAATTTCTAAACATTAACGGAAAAAT
>CASDJM010000098.1 GCA_949280815.1 uncultured Clostridia bacterium
AATAAATATGAAATTCTTCTGCTATTTCCAGCATTTTGCTTTTTATGGATTCTTTATCATCACCAATATGATTAACCCTGTTAAATAGTTGCAAAGAAAAGATTAGTTGCAAATAGTGCTCTTCCGTCAACTCGAACTCAGTAGCAGCGTCTTCTATCAATCTATGTATTGGAAAAACTTTCTCTCCGCTATCTTCCAGTTCAAAAACCCATTTAACCTGTCCAATTACATCATTCAATTTTCTGTAAAAGTCGTAAAATTTATTATCTTGATTTGTATCATACACATCCTTTCTATTTCGCAACCAAACCAAAAACTTAATAAAAATAACTTCTTTACACTCATAAAATCTATCTTCTTCGTCCGAAGCTATCGCTGAAAAATAAGATACAAATTTTAAAATTTTATCAATATGTGTAGTATAATTCTGACCTTCTTGAAAGCCTACCCATTTAGTAGATAGAACCCAAAAGGCATTTGCATATTCTATAATGCAATTCTTCCTTTCGTCAGTCGTAATCGTTTCGTCCAAATAAAGCTCCCATAGACTATTCATATCTGACTCTTCTGCTTTTGTTTTTACATGTAATAATAGTATATAATCATTCAATCGTTTCTTTAGCATTCTCTTTCTTCCTTTTCCTGTAATTTTAACTCTAACAAAATTTCTGCATTTTGAACCTCTTCCGAAATCTCACATTTTTTTAAATATTCTTTCAAGGTTAAAATATCATTTTTATCAATATTTAAGGAAATATTATCAATACACAACACTAGCATACATAACATATTTTTAAAATTTATGCTGTCAGCTGGAATCTTCACATAATCCCGATTGTAAAAAAAGGAATGACTCTTTGTAACATCATTAAAAATTTTATTATAAAATTTTCTAAATAATGATCCCCTGCCAAATTGAGAAGATAAAATTCTTTCGTAGAATTCTTCAAAGTATTTTTCTTGCAAAGTATTGCTCACTTTATCACTAAAGATCAAATTTGCATCATTAATATCCCAATTATTTTTACGATAGATGTATCTAATATAAACATTTTCAAATTCAGCCTTATCTATAGTATTTATCCAATTATCCGCTCTAACTTGAAAAACATCATAATTTAAATCCCGAAATTCCTGTAATTCAAGTTTGTCTACCAGAGATAGTTCTCCAATTTTTCCATAATTTTTTGTTTTTTTTAAGTTGAGATAAAGTCCTTTTTCCTCCAAAAAGCCTGCCAAATCTCTAATAAGCATTTCTCCGTCAATAGTACTTGGAAAAAACATAAACATATCATCAACATATCTATAACTTTTAACTTCTTGGTACATACTATTACTCATAAAAAACTGAGAAATCATTTCTTCCAGTACAATCTCTGCCAATACTCTAGCATATGCAGGTCCTTGAGGCACTCCACGTAAATCTCCAACACTTTCAAGCATTATTTTTTCATTTATAGAATTTAAGTATTTATATATATTTTTAAATTTTTCATATTGCTTTATCTTTTTATGCTGCAATATGTTTTCAAACATTGTTTGAAGATATATATTATCATAAAACCCCTTAATATCCATTTTTGCACAAACGTAATTCTCAAATATAGGATAAGAAAAGTATTGCGAAATATCATTTTTAAAACGCATCCACGAGCTTATCCATGGATAAAAGACATCCCCTCCAATACCAAAATTCAAATGATAACTATATGAAGAATAATCTTTCTGTAGATACATTATCATTTTATTAACCAATGCTGTTGTGATCACACGTTCCTGTGCACCCAAAGAGATTAATATGCGTTGTTTATCTTCTTCGTTTCTTATATATTTCCTAAATTCAATCTTAGAAGGCACACTATATTTACCACTTTCTATCTTACTAATAATTTCTTCTATTTTGCAATAATCATAATACGAAAAAGAATTAAGTTTATATAATGTCTGCAAATGATATACCTCATCATTATACATAAAATAATTTATTTCCTTTTCTATAATATTCTCCACAAAATTAATTTTATTTGAAAAATCATTTACATTCGACATATGGTATGGAATATCTAATGCTTTAAAAATATACTCATCAATAAACATGTCCCTTTTTTCTATAGGACAATTCCTATTATTATACAATTCATATAAATAATTAAATGTTATTGGAAAATAATATTTTTTATATTTCGCTATCATATTATGAGTAATCTGCGAATTATAATTCTGTTGCTTTTTCAGAATTTCCAATAAAAGTTGTTCTCCATTTTCCATATGTCCAAATACACCCAACAGAACAACACGTTCAAGACTTGTCAATCTGCCATCTGCTATATGAAGCCAAATACTACTTAAAATTTCATCTAAAACAAATACCTCTCTAATTTCATCTAATGATATTTCCCGTTTACCTACCAATATTTTTTTATGATATTTTATAATATTCTCGGTTAATATTTTTTGCGTAATAGCTAATTTATCAACAATCTGTTCAATTGAATTTTTTTTGATTCCTTCAAGAAACGTCAATTGATTGCTCAAAAACTTTTCATCCAAACTCTCAACAGAGTTAAATTGATCTTCATCTTTATCGATAAAATATGAATATGTCCCTAACTGATGGCGTGACAAAGGAAGTTTAACTTGCAATCCATATTTATTATTTACTTTTCCGCTTCCCGTTTTGGGGAAACAATCTAAACCAAACCTTCCGTCCATCACTATTTTATAATAAAAACTATCCCTAAGTTTAGTCACTATAGTAAATGCTAGATCTTTTGTTATCACCTGATCTAGAAAAATCCATACATGAATTCCTCTTCTACCGGAAAATTCCAACAAATAACTTATATGCAATTCTTCCAATTTCGAAATCAAAGCATCTACATATTCTCTTTTTAGGATTTTTAATTCATCCCTATTTTGATTTTTACAATCAAAATCAAAGCAAATCCACCTCAACTTATTTTGGTTTGTTTGCTGCTGATATGTTCCTATCGAATGTCCTCCTCGCAACATTTCTTCAATTAATGATACTGTAATTGGTGATTTTACAGTAAAATATTTTGATTTTTCCTGTTGTATAGCGGCAACACTTGTATTTACAACAAAATTCTCATATAATTTCTCTGCTACCTTTTTATACATAATATTCCCTTCATAATCTGGAATTCACCAGTTCTTTTCTAAATCCTTATCTGATTTTCAATCAAGGTTTTTTCAAAATAAAAAATTATTGTTTCTTTGTATTTACTATCCATTATCCTTTCTCTTAGAATATCTTCTCTCTACAGCCACTTCTTCTTTCAAACAACATATTTACTTCGTGAGTATAGTCGTTTCTAAAACATCTTCCTTGTGTGTCAGATTATTTCCTAAAAATAGCACCTTAAACAACTCTATTGCAATAGAAAGGACATTTTTTGCTATAAGTAATTGGGGAAATGGCCCACCTCACCATTTCCCCGATCCTAATCTTAATGAAAATATCTACGCTCCTTTTACACCATCTGAAGCCCTGCAAGCAACTCCACTTCTGCAATATCAAGCCCTGAATATTTCGCAACCTTATCAATCGACAATTCACCATCCTGCAACATTCTGAGCGCCGCCTCTTTTTTAGCCTCATCTTTCCCTTTATCTATACCTTTTTTCAAGATTGTCCTTGCTTCTGTCTCAATTAACGCTCCACCCATCATTCCACCTATCTCTTTCTGCACATTCTCATACTTCTGTGCGATTTCTTTAATCACATCCCCGGAAAGTTCTATAATCGTACGTTTGTCAAATGCCCCAATAATCCCTTCCTGTTCCAGTTTATTAAGCCTTTCCAAAATATCCTGATACTCTGCTTTCAGTTCTGTCAATTTCTCTTTATTACTATTATACACCTGAAAGTTCTTTTCATGTGAAAAAATATAAAATGGAATTAACAATAACAGTCCTTTTGAAAAAATATCTTCCAGAGAATATTCCTGTACTTTCATAATCGGCACTTCATACTCTACGCTTCCGCCTGGCGTTTTTATCACATACCTCATTTTATCAGGTGTCTTTTTATAGTTCCTCAGATATAACACCGCCGTATTTGGAAATGTCACTGTCAATGTTTCATGAATGACTTCACCCTCATCCAATGCTATCTGGGCATCATACTCAAACAGCCGAATTGTCATCCGACCGTCCGGCAGACTGCTCTCACATTCCAGATG
>CASDJM010000099.1 GCA_949280815.1 uncultured Clostridia bacterium
GAAATTTATTTAAAAATTTTTATAAAAACTCTTGACTTTCATATAGTTAGTCTATCTGTTGGGATAATTATATCAGTTTTTCATTATAAAAACAATACATATAAAAAACAAGAGATATTTCTACCTCTTATAACCAATTGCCCTCTTTTAATCCCAATTTAAAAGTTTCTATTTTCTCTATTCTTTCTATCTCATCATCTAAATTGATATATTCAAGAACAGCTTTCAATTCTTCTTTTGTTAAATTTGCTGTTACTACTCTATCTTCAATAAATAGCCTAACATTAGCATATTTATTTTTTATTTCTCTCATTTTATCTTTTATTTGCTTGTAATCTTTTCTTTTTTGCCAAATATTATATCTATTATCTTCTAAAAATTGCATAATACTATCTATGTATAGGTAGAAAAAGCTATTTTATTGTATCTTCTTGTTTTCTTTATTTTTGAAAAATCTTGTTTTTGTTTCCTTTATTTCTTCTGGCTCTCCATACATTCTTATATAAAAGCATTCTAGTCCATCTCCTCTTGTTTCGTATATTTCATTCAAAATTTGATTTTCAAATATTTCATTTACTTTATATTCTCTTTCTTCCATTTTCTCCACCCTACAATGCCTTTCCTTCTCGCAATCCTATTTTTAGCATTTCGTCTGCCTCATACATAGCCCTATCATTTTGTAATTCTGTTATATCTAAAATTGCTTTCATTTCTTTTTTAGTAAGTTGTTCTATTTTGTCATCTTCAAAAAATTCTCTTACTCTAGGATACTTATTTTTTATTTCTTCAATTTTGTGTCTAATTTTATCGTATTCTTTATTCTTTTTTAAATTTCTGTATTTTTGTTCTTCAAAATAATCTGATATTTCATTTATATTTTGTAAGATAATACTATCATTTGATGTGTTTTCTATTATTTTTCCTCCTCTTATTTCTTTTTTTAATCTCATTCCATCTATAAATCCTAATTTATAATATGGTTTATGCCAAAAACACATTTCATCTAATGCATACCCTTCAAATTTATTTATTTTCTCAAATAATTCTTTCATAGTGTTTTCATCTTTAATAAATTTTTTCATAAAGTTTACTAACTCATCTTCAGCCTGTTCTGCTTTCTTTGTTTCTTCTAGTTCTCCGTATTTCTTTTTATAACTTGTAATAAATCCCTCCCTTATTTCATATAAATCGTCAAGTATTTTATTTTCATATAAATCTTCCATAATTTCCTCCTTTTATAGTTTGGTACATTGAAGTAATATTATCATAACTATTTTTTCAATTCAACGATATAGTTTGGTAAATTGAAATTTTTTTATATTTTTTCAATTTACCAAAGTGGTGTCAACTCGTATTTTTATATAATTTTATTAATTTTTTAGTACAAACTATAAAGGGGTGTAAATTATATGAAATTATCAAATGCAATTAGAAAACGAATAAAATATTATTTAAAACAAAAAGATATGAAAATATGGGATTTATGCAAAGCTACTGGTATTCCTTGCTCTACTATATCTACTTTTATGAGTGGTAAAACAGAACTGCTAAAACTTGATACACTATTGCATATATGCGAGGGTTTTGAAATTACATTAGGCGAATTTTTTACTGACACAACATTTGATACTGCTGAACAAGAAAGTAATAAAGACTAACTTATTTGTTAGCCTTTTTCATTTCATTGTTTCTGTTTTCTCTCTACCTTTCTAAATCTTTATTCTTCCATTTTTGTTTATATTGTTTTAACAATTTTTCTATAACATCTTCCATTTGTTTTGTACTATAACCCTTTGGAAAATAACTTTTTAATTTTTCTACTTTAAACCTTATCTGTTCCTTTTGATTTGGTTTTTGTTCTATCATTATATTGAAAATTGCATCCATATCTAGTTTATTTTGTTTGCTTAACTCTTTCATTCTTATTGCTTGTGAATATGAGGGTGTGCAATCTTCGCTTTCTATTGTTTCTAATAAGTCCTTTTGTTCCTGTTCTTTTAAATATGATATTTCTACTGCTGGGTTCATTGCCATTTTATTTTCATCAACTAATTGTAATAGTGGTTTTATAAGTTCTGTTAATCTTACATATCTTTGTACTTGCCTACCACTTATTCCATCTGCAATTTTATGTTCTTTTCATTCTGTGAAATATAGCTTTTTACATCATCTGTTGTTTGTAGTTTCTCTTTTGCTATTAGTCTTATCTCGTTATAATATCTTTGCATTTTCCTTACTTCTTGTTTCATTTCTGGAGATAATGGCTTTCTAGTATTTTCTTTTGGTATTAGTCCTAATAAGTGATAAAGCAATAAAAAAAGAGCTTCAAGCCCTGTAATTTTACTTATATCTTTGAATTTTCCATTAAGCATACATACTTTGTTTTTCTTGTATATCTTTCTAGGTTTTATAAATTTATAATACTGTTCTTGCAAATAATAAGGGTTATTAAACACTCTATCTGCAATATTTTTAGGTGTATATTTTTCTCCTAATTGGTACATTCTTGTTGCTTTTTTATCATTTATTGAACGAATAGTAGCATATTTTCGATTTTGGTCATCATTTATGATATAACCTTTTTTATACATTGCTTTCTTAAATTGTGCATAGCTTACACACATTTCTAGTGTTTCATCTATTGCTTTTCTCATTAGATTATACTTTGTTGGTTCTCCCCTTTTTTCTGCAAAATATATATTTCTTGGTGTTCTTCCTTTTGGATTCTTAATTACTGTTAAATTATTTTCATTGCACAATTCATCTGATAAAACTCTAAAACGATAATATGCACCTTTGTTACAATTAAATTTTTTGCCAGTAAACATATTAACAGAACATACTACAAAATGATTATGATATGTGCCTGTATTGAAATGTGTTGCAACTAATACTTGGTGTTCTGCCCACATTTTCCTTGCAAGTTTTACTCCAATTTCGTGTGCAAGTTCTGGAGAAACTTCGCCAGTTTTAAAACTTTGATATGCGTGATATGCGATATTTCCTGTGCATTTTCCAAACTTTTCTTGTGTCATTTTCATTTCTTCATAGGCTGTTTCGGCTTTACAATTTACTCCTGTTACATACATTATTTTTTCTTTTTCATTAACTGTTTTCTCATTATTTTCTGCATATAATAATACTTGTTTTAGATTAGAAAATATCGTTTTTTCTGGGTTACTTGCATAATTAACTACTCGTGATAAGCTGTCTTTAACTGACCATATTTTTGTTGTCGCCATCGTCATCATCTCCATTACCTTTTGAATTATAAATCACTAAAAAATTGTGTTCTATTATCTCTAAACATTCTTCTATTTGTTCTATATCTATTTTTAAAATGTCATTTTTTAATTGACATACTTGTAAATAAATTTGATAAAATTCTTTATCTGGTATTGGATAAATTTTTTGTTTTAGTCCTGTTTTCCTTAAATAATTTGATAAAGATAAGTTACATTTTTTTGCTTTTTGCTGTAATTTTTTCTTTTCATTTTTACTAACTCTTATACATATTTGTACTACTTTTTCTTTCAAAATTTTTTACACTTCCTTTCATTTTTTAGTTGGGGTTATAGGGGTGCAAAACCCCTTTCAGCAATAGTTGTCGGTTTTGTGTGCTATACAAAACCTATGCTCGCTACACTGATAGATAAATCTATCAATGCAGATTTATAATTATCTTTGATTTGCAAAAAATAAACCTTATATCAATTTTTGATTCGATATAAGGCTATAATTTGATTTCTATTTTTAAATATATACATCTCGTTATAAATAATTTCCTCTGCTCTATTTTTAATATTATTCATTCTAGTTACCCATTCTAATTGATAACTTGCTTTTAAATCTTCTGTAACATTTTCTTGTTTAGCTAGTTTTGTTATTAGACTTTCTAAAACTGTATTGCATTTCATATCTATTGAATGTAAATAAGTATTTAATTTTCCATTTAATAATAAGTTATTATATAAAACTTTGTTGTATTGTTTAATGTATCTTAATCTTGCTTTTCCATATCTTCCAATCGTAAAATTTCTATCT
>CASDJM010000100.1 GCA_949280815.1 uncultured Clostridia bacterium
ATAATACTACAAATTTTTTATAAAAGTTTGTTTCACATCATTGACACATATACAAAAAGTTGAAACTTGAAACATAAAAACTATTGCAAAAAAATGCAATAAAATATATAATAAAAACAATTATATTTAGATTTGAACGGAGAAAGGATGTTAAAAATATGAATAAAACCAAAAGAAAAATATTTGAAACATCAATGAAGTTATTTGCTGAAAAAGGATATGATGCTACTAGTATTGAAGAGATAACAGCAACAGTAGGAGTAGCAAAAGGAACTTTATATTATCATTTTTCTAGTAAAGAAGAAATTTTCAACTTTTTAGTAGAAGAAGGAATCAAGCTTTTACAAAATAGTGTTGATATAAAAACTACTAAGTTCTCTAATTATATGGATAAAATTAAAGCAATTATATTGATTCAAATAAAGATAGTAGTGAAATATGAGGATTTAATTATGATTTTATTGAGTCAATTTTGGGGACATGAGCAAAGACATCAAAAATGTCAAAAACATATTTTAGAATACATTAGCCAAATAGAAAATATAGTAGAAGAAGGAATGAAAGCAGGACAAATTAAGAAAGGAAATCCACAAGCCATTGCTTCTGAAATATATGGACTTATTTGTTCTAGCTTGGTGTATAAAACGAGAAACAGAGAAAAAATGGATACGATGGAATTATTTAAAGAATTTGAAAATACAGTGATAGAAGGGTTGAAAGTAAAATGAGAGAACCAGTTCATAAAATGCCAAAATATGAAAATTTGAAAGAAATGCTTGAAAAGTCAGGGGAGTTATATAGAGATAGACCAGCTTATTTATTTAAAACAGAAGAACCAGGAAAATTTAGAGAAATTACGCATAAAGAATTTAGAGAAGATATTAATTGTTTAGGAACAGCTTTAATTGATTTAGGGTTAAAAGACAAAAGAGTTGCTGTAATTTCAGAAAATAGATATGAGTGGGGTATGGCTTACCTTGCAGTTGTCTCAGGTACTGGGATTGTAGTTCCTCTTGATAAAGCTTTGCCAGATAATGAAATAGAAAGCTTGATTTTGCGTTCAGAAGTGGAAGCTATTTTTTATTCTAATAAATATGACAGTATTATGAATGAAGTAAGAACAAAAAATAATAGTAAAGTAAAATATTTCATATCTATGGATTTAGAGAAAGAAACAGATGAGATTTATTCTCAAAATGCACTAATTCATAAAGGAAAAGATTTATTAGCAAATGGAAATAGAGAATTTTTAGATGCTAAAATTAATAACGAAGAAATGGGAATTATGCTATTTACATCAGGGACAACGGCTATGTCTAAAGCAGTTATGCTATCTCATAAAAATTTGTGTGTTAATTTATTTGATATTGCTTCTACGATTAAAGTAGATGAAAATGATGTATTTTTATCCTTTTTACCATTACATCATACTTTTGAATGTACGACAGGTTTTATCTATCCTATTTCAAAAGGCTCAGCAATTGCCTTTTGTGATGGGATTAGACATATTGCAGATAATATCAAAGAGTATCGAGTAACAGCAATGGTGTCTGTTCCAATCCTTTTTGAAAGTATGTATAAAAAAGTAATGAAAAACATTGAAAAAAAAGGAAAATTAGAAACTGTAAGAAAAGGAATCAAAATTAGTCAATTTTTATTAAAGATAGGAATTGATATTAGAAGAAAACTATTCAAAGAAATACATGATAATTTAGGTGGACGATTAAGATTATTTGTAGCTGGCGGTGCAGCATTAGATCCAGAAGCAGAGAAAGGATTTAATGAATTGGGTGTTGCTATGTACCAAGGATATGGACTAACAGAAAGCTCACCAGTTATCGCAGCAGAAGATGATAAATATAGAAGATTAGGTTCTATTGGAAAAGCTTTCCCAAGTCTAGATGTTAAAATAGTAGAACCAAACGACGAAGGAATTGGAGAATTAGTAGCGAAAGGACCATCTATTATGTTAGGGTATTACAACAACGAAGAAGCAACCAAAGAAACGATTGATGAAGAAGGATGGTTACATACAGGGGATTTAGCTAAAATTGATAAAGATGGTTACATTTTTATTTCTGGAAGAAAGAAATTTGTGATTGTCTTAAAGAATGGAAAAAATATTTATCCAGAAGAGTTAGAGTCTTTAGTAAATAAAATAGAAGGAATTAAAGAGAGTTTTGTTTACGGAAGACCAGAGGATGATGGAGACTATAAAATTTGTGCTAAAATTGTATATGACAAAGAATCGGTAGAAGAAATTTTCGGAACTTCAGAAGAAGGAAGACTTAAGGAATTAATTTGGCAAGAAATTAAAAAGGTAAATAAAACAATGCCAGCCTATAAGTATATTAGGGAAATCACGATAACAGATAAAGACTTAATCAAAACTACTACACAAAAAATTAAAAGATTTGAAGAAATTAAGACAGTCGTAGGCGAAGAATGAGCCGTACAACTGTCTTATGCAATCGAACGAAGTGAGATTGTAAACCTAGGTAGAAGAAACGTCCCCAATTGTCCCCTACGGAAACAAGATTAGAGAAAAGTCGAATTTTAAGGGAGTTTGTAACATTCTTGTAATATTTGTGTAATCAAAATATAAAAAAAAAATCGCTAAAACCTCTTGTAGTTTTTTGTTAGTTCATGTATAATGATAATTGTAAAAGATAAAAAGCAACCATGCGTAAGATAAAAGGAGGTACATTACAATGTCAAGATTTAGATCGAGATCAGGCATAGTAAATGTGAGAATGGTTATCACAGAAGAAAAGATGTTATCTAATATAGATAAAATCCAAAAATTAATTAATCCAAAAAGTAAAAAACAAATCGTACAATTAGAAGACGATTCATACTTTAAAGATTTAATTGAGTCTATTAAGGCTTACCTAATAGAATATCCAAAGAAGAAAAATTTTCCTGCAAGTGTGTATAAGGCAGCTTATGGTTTAGTTGAATTTGCAACCAATCAATTTGAAGAAAACACAAAGAAAATAGAGGAATTAATTAGACAAAGAGAACAAAATATAGCATTAGCTGGACAATTGAAAGAATTATTAGAAGTAACTGAAAACAAAGAAAAAGATTGGAAAGATCAAGTAAGAAGAGCACAGAGTTCTTTTCCAGAAGATATTATAGAAACATTAATTATTGTAGGAAAGTCAAAAGGGGAAGAAGCAGAGAACTATCAAGATGCTATAAAATTATTAAATGCTAGAATTAATAATTTAGAGACTAATTTACATATTGAAATTGATATGGAAAGAATAGAAGATAGATCAAAAGCTTTAAGTTATATTGGAATTGAAATAGCAGATGCCCTAAAATCAATCCCAACGCCAATTGAAGAGCCAGAAGCAGAAGTGAATGTAGCAACAGAGCCAGTACAAGCGGTAGTAGAAGAACAACAGCAACAACAATATGTTCAAGATACAACATTTGAAGCAAAACCAAGCTTATGGCAAAGAGTTAAAAATAGCAAACTTGTAAGAGCAATTAGAGCAATTACAAGAATTAGAATTGTAGTGGATTATTCAGATGCTCTTCCAGAGGGTAGAGGAGAAAATCAATATTAGAATAAAATCAATAAAAGTACCTGATATATTTAAAAAAATAAATATATTGGGTATTTTTAGTTACTATTCCTATTAATTTTTATTGTAAAAGATGGTAAAGAATATTATGTAAAATTAAAAGGAGAGAGTAAGTAAATGGTGAAAAAGATATATTAGACAGCACAAAAGACGATACATCTAGTGATAAAATCTTACCACATACAGGAGTAAGTCCAAGTTTATCATGACATTGCAATTATTAATAGTAATAACTATTTTATGGTCAATACATCGTTATGAAAAAATGGAAGAAGTAAAGAGCGGAGATACTGTAAAATAGGAGAATGATAAAAGTAAGGGGTATATCAGGCTAAAAAATTACCTATAGGTTTACAATAGATATGTCACACCTAATAAGAAAAATAAAATATTGAAGGA
>CASDJM010000101.1 GCA_949280815.1 uncultured Clostridia bacterium
TTTTTCTTCTCTTGATGATGCTATTTATTCCTTTTTTAAAGTTGAATAACTATAAACACATGTTTTGTGCACTTTTTAATTTTCAAACACGCCCTAGAGAAAGTTTTTTGATGGGCAAGCATGGTGGGGCGAAGGTAACTACACATTGGGATGGAAACAGGTTATTAACAATCAAAATATTCTCTGGAAAGCAAACAAGATATAGTCATTAAATTTGGAAAGCAGGTTATTGAGATGAATAAGATTATTAATTTGGAACAAGTGACAGATTATGAGATTTATAATCCAATATTGACATTGAGTGAAGATTTAGATTATGATAATCGTTTTTGTGTAATACGTACAAATGCAGGCAATATTGCATTTTCATATTATGATTTGGGAATTGCTCCAGATTATATAATACAAGACACGATATTGTTTTTAAGTTTTGGAAAAAGTTATTATATTCTGGATCTAAAAGAAAAAAGTATATTGTGCAAATCTGATGAGACATCATCTGTTATTTTCGAAATTATAAAATTTGATGTACAACCTCACATTTTATTGGTAGGAGAAATGTCTTTAATATGTTTTGGGTTAGAAGGAGATTTAATATGGAAAAATAGCTATAGAAATACAATATTTGATTGGTCTGTTACAAATAAAGGAGTTTTAGTGATTTTTGAAAATGATGAAAAGTGGTTAATCTCATTAAAAGATGGAAATGGTATCTGTATAGAGTAAAAGTTATTATAGTTATATTTCATGATTTTTGTTATATTATCATGTTAAATCCTTAAAAAATAACTGTATCATTTATTTATCCATGAAGTGGATGCCATGCAGGTGATACAGTTAGTTATTTTTATTACATTACCAGATAAAATAGACTTCTGAGGGTGAAATTTGTAATTGAATATATGAAAGAATAAAAAATTATATTAAATTTAAAGATGCTGGCATACAAAAGAAAAAAATGCTTGAAGAAAATATGAAGAGGAATGGTGGTGTTGTGAAACCAGATGTTTCTGATGATTATTATGATGTACTTGTTAGACCTAAAAAAAGTATGAAAGGCGTTACTCCAGACCCTAGTGAGTGGCAGTTTGACCATATTAATCCAAAGGATAAAGGTGGAACGAATAGCTACTCAAATTGTCAGATTGTATCAAGAAAATATAATAGAAAAAAATGGAATAAATAGGAGAAATTATGAATATAATATTTGATTTTTTAGATTATAATACTCTTTATGAGAGATGTGTTATGGCGTCAATAGCACATGCTGTTATGGTTGGTGAGTATGATTTATTATCTGCTGGGCAATCATGGGATGGTTCTAATTATAATTTTCAGAATATGGAAGGCATAAGAGGTGTAATATCGTTTGCTGAAAATGAATATATATGTACTATTCAAAATAATAATAATATGTACAATGCATATATAGGCCAGCATGTGTCAGAAATTTTGAATGGAGCAGAGGCAAGTATTATTAATTTAGCTAATGAAGAAGCATTACAATATATGTTAATTGACCATAATGGAAAAACAGTTCCTTTTATATCTGCTGCATTTTGGGGAAGTGGAGGTGTTAATTATTCAGTCCAGTCAGAAGAACAAGTGATTAAAATATCTGAGGATACAATTATGCCATTTTTATATAACGAAAATGATGCAAAAATGTATTGGAAGGATTACTATGAAATGACAGAAGAGTAAATTGAATTCACAGAGAAAATATTTAAAAGAAGAATTAATGTAGATGGGAGATTGAATTTGACAGTAGATGAAATAAATAAGTTAAAGGAATGGTTTGATGATATTGATGAATGTATAGAATCATTTCAGGAATTAGAAATTTATTTAATTTCATAAATTATGTTTAAAAGTGGTGCTCTTTAGTATACCAGAAAGTAAATATCTTATTAGAAACTTATTAAGCTAAAGGATATAATGTTCCCCTAGCTTTTTTATTTTATTTGTGAGATAAAAATTTCAGAATATAGCATATCTAATATAGAAATATTTGAAAAGGTAATATTATCCAGATAGTATTCCTTACAGAGGATAAAAACCAGGCATATATGGTGCGGTCTGTAAGAAAAGAGGAGATGGAGAAGGCAGGCAGTATGGAGAAAAGCTGGGACAGAATATCACTTTTTATAATTTTTTGTTTCAATATAAAAGAAATAATAATTTATGAAATTATTTGTTTGGTAATTTTTAACGTTTTTAACAGAAAGGCAGATATATAAATATGGAATTAAATGTGGATTTAAGAAAGGCAATTAATAACCAGAATATTGAGGAAACGGAGAGTATTATAAAAAAAGAGTTGGAAATAAACCCTAAAAATATACAATTATGGTTAAAGCTTAGTTTAACAGAATTACAATTTTCGTTTGAAGATTATGAAAGTGCGTTACAATGTATCAGCCAGATTTATAATATAGCTCCTTGTAATATAGATGCAATAATATTAGAAACAGGGATTAGATGGCATAGTTTTGGTTTTATAAATGAAGAACTGTTTAAAAGATTGGTTAAAACTAGTTGTACTGATGAGAAAAAAGCAGCTATTATTTACAATCATTATACTATGAATATGACAAAGATATAAAGAACCAGAAATCATTATTAGAGAAATCTATAGAAGTATATGATAGGTTTGTATATCCATATAGGGATTTAGGGGGGATTTTATTAAGTGAATTAAAGTTTAAAGAAGGAAATGAAATGTTGAAAAAGGCCATTGCCAATGTTAAGAAGGTATTACAAATAGAGGATCCTTATGATTTTACAGATGTTGACATGTATATATCAGAATTTATAACGGGTACAGAAATTTCTTATATTAATTTTGAAAGTTTAAAGGAGCAAATTAAAGTTTAATTTTGAAGTTACATAAAACTGAATGGCAATATTGACATGAAGGCAAAACTGATTAAAGAGAATTAAACAGGCACCAAGGGTTGTAACAGAAGGATAAAGCAGGAGGAGGTGATACAATAGTACTGGCTAAGAAACCATAAAGGGAGACATATTGCTTCAAACCATAAAAAGAAGTATAAACATAAGACCGGAAAAGAATTGTCATGTAGAAAAGAGGCAATGATGGAGGTAAAAAATAAGGAATAAGGATATATTAATATGGATAACGAACAGCTAAATAGAAAACAGGTACTAATGAATAGAAGACAGGTACTGATAGATGAAATGGAATTAAAAAAATTGAAGAAAAAATTAATAACATAGAGGGAATATCAATAATAAATGTTTATAAACGTATTGATATTTGCAGAAAATATATAGAGGAGATGGAAAATATTTGTACAATAGGTTTTCCAGTTTTAAACAGAAAGGCAGAAGGGGATAAAAAATATAAATATATTGAATATTTATATAAACTTTTAAAATTACAAACTAATAGTTGTAATTGGTTAATTCCAAATTTTAATAATAGTTATTGGTGGTTAGAGTTGGAAATCAATAATTTGTGTAATTTTATAGATTTTTATTATCTTGGTAATATTCTGGTCGAATTAACAGCAATTGACACAAGAAATAAACTTTTATTTGATATAGATAGGCTAGAAGACGATTTTGAATATTGTGTAATATGGTTATAAAATGCTTGTGCCACCAATGTTGAATAAATATGTACTATATAAAAATGAATGTATTTATATAGTATATATTTACTTTGTGTGATGAAATTTTTCCACCTGTGCGGTTAGATTTTTCAAAATAAAAGAAATTTTAGGCGCA
>CASDJM010000102.1 GCA_949280815.1 uncultured Clostridia bacterium
ATTTATGGAAATTATTTCCATATTTCATTTTTTCATAGATTACTTTACACTATCAAAGACTTTTTATTTTCGTTGTATATTCTTCATGTTGCATATTTTGTAATTCCTGGTTATGCACCCAGTTATCAACCGCTTCTTTGTTAAAGTTTAGTTTACTACCAATTCTAAAATGTGGTATTTCTTTGTTTCTTACTAATGCTCTTATACTTGAAACGGAACAGTTTAAGTAATTAGCTACTTCTTTTACATTAAAAATTTGCATTTTCAACACTTCTTTCGTTATTTCTTAATTAATTTATCAATAATATCAAATATTTTCTTTTTTTCTTCACTTGATAGCTCTTTTCTTAATTTTCTTGAAAAGTTTCCATCAGTAATCCCATATTCATTTGCTACTTGCCAATATTTAATGTTATTGATTCTCAAGCTTTTTCTAATATCTTCATTTGCCATTTTTTTACCTCCCAAAAAATATTTCATAAATTTCAATATTGCTGATGAATGTATAGATGCATACTCAAAAAAAGTAGAATTAAATGAAAAATTAAAATTATCTCTTTTAGAACAATTAAAAGAAAATAAAGCATATGAAAAAATTCATTCTAACAATGATTATAATTATCAAGTTTATAAAGAAGAGGTTATTGAGGATTTAGAAACTAAATATTATAAATCTGAAATAGAAACATTTGAAAAGAAAAATGGCTTTTCAAATAAAGATGATTTAGAAAAAAAATATTTACTTCAATATCATAGACCATTAAAAGAAAATATATTGTATAGCTATTATGATAGATTTTTTAAAGAAAATAAAAAATTTTATGAAGAAATACATACAAAACTATTATCTGAACATAAAGAAGAAATCGAAAATGAAATAAGAAAAAAATATAATGAATATCATTTTGAGGATATAATTAAATTAAACAGAAAATTGGAGAAATCATATAAAAAACGACTTAAAAATTTATATAAAGAAAATATTAGAAATTTTACAATAAAATTTCTAAAAAACTTTATAAAAAATATTTCTTTGATTAAATTTAAAATTATAGCATACTATAACATTAACTACGATACAGAAAATCAAGAATTTAATCAATTAAATAATTTTCAAAGACTATTTGCTTATGACTTATATCATAATATAGATTCAAAAATATCTGTACCTAATTCAATATTTACTATGAATATAATAGATGAGCAAAAATTATCTAATCATAGTTATTTTAATAAAATTTTAAAGTCAACAAACAACTGGGGAGATATTATGCAAGACATTCAAAAAAAAGATGTTAAATATGAATACAAATATGAGCTTTTGACTTTTATTGATTTTATGAATATATCTTTTTTACAAATATTACTAAATAATAAAACTATATCCAAATGTAAAAACTGTGGAAAATATTTTATTCCTGTAAATAAAAACAATGAGATCTTATGTGATAACATTTATAAAAATCGGCAAAACTTGTAAAGAACTTTCTTACGAAATAAAATTACAAAATGACGAAATAACAAAAACTTATAGAAATGCTTATAAAACACAAAATGCTAAAAAACAAAGAAATAAGCATATTCCAGATATAGAAAGCAAATTTAAAAATTGGGTATCAAATGCACAAAAACAAAAACAATTATGTACGGATAAAGTTATATCATTAGAAGATTTTAAACAATGGCTAAAAGATAATGAAAATTGGTATTTGAAGAAAGAAGGTGTAAAAAATAGCTGTACAAGAAATAGTAAAAAATAAAAAGTACAAAATAGACATACCAATAGGCTACAATGGAAATAAAAGAATAAGACACATAGAAACCTTTTACGGTGGTAAAAAAGAAGCGGTACTACGTGAAAATGAACTAAAAATACAATTAAAAAATAATGCCTATGTCAAGAAAAATGCTATGACTATGCAAGAACTAATTGACGAATGGCTAAAATCTAAAAAAGGCAATATTGGAATTAAAACCTATCAAGAGTATGAAAGATATTGTAAAAACATAGGTCATTGTATAGGTCATATAAAAGTTAAAGACTTAGATGTTAAGATATTAGAAGATTTTTACAATGAACTAAGTACTTGCAAAGTAAAAAGAAAAGAAGAATTAGGCTATGCAGAAAAAACAATCAAACATCATTATACCTTGGTATCTGAAATATTAAATAGTGCCATTAAATGGGGATATTTATATAATAACCCTAATCAAAATGTAACACCTATTAAAGTTCATAAAAAAGAAATTGAATGTTATTCTCCTGAAGATGTTGAAAAATTAATTGAAGTATTACAAAAAGAACCTATCAAATATCAATCAGTTATCTTTTTAGCTTTAGATAGTGGTTGTAGACGTGGTGAATTAACAGGGCTTACATGGAATGATGTTGATTTTGAAAAATCAACTATTAATATCAATAAGGCTACTCAATATGTTTCTGGCTATGGTACTTTTGAAAAAACGACTAAATCAGATACAAGTAATAGAATTGTATATATTACCCCTACCACTATTCAAGTATTAAAGAAATATAAAGCAGAACAAGACAAACAAAGACTTTTATTGGGTAACAAATGGCAAAATTCAATCAGAGTTTTTACAACAGATTATGGCGAGGACATGCACCCAGATAGACCGTATAAAATATTAAAACAAATTATAAAAAAATATGACTTGAAAGATATTACTTTTCATAGTTTAAGACATACAAGTATATCATTACAGATAAGTAGTGGTATACAGACACAAATAATAAGTAAAAGAGCTGGACATTCTAACATATCAATAACACATAGTATCTATTCACATTTCTTTGATAATGGTTTCAAGGAAGTTGCTGACAAGATGGACACTTTTTTACATGCTAAATCAGTATAAGAGGTGGTTATTTTTCCACTTCTTTTATTTTCATATATTTTAACTTGCAAACTATAAGTATGGATAATTCCCAACCAACATCTGTTGATTGGGAATCGAAACCTACTGAAACTACATAACTTATTCGCTTGCTTTTGCCTCATATTCTACTGGTATGAGAAATTCGTCCAGAATTGATACCACATGACAGAAATCCTCATCAGCATACTTTATGAGTACATCATAAACAATTTGCATTTTGTTAGCATAGACTTTACCTTCTTCTACTAAGTTTTTTTCAGTGAGTCTTAATTGCAAATTTGTTTTGATACTGATATGTGTCACTTACAAAAAAACCGTCTTGTGAAGTACCATGATAAGAATCATCCATATTATCCTGCGATAATCCATCAAATTGAGGATTTGTGGACTTTAACGACATATCTACATGCACATGTTCAATCAATACGGTTGCCCCTTCTGGAGCCTCTGTAACTTGAGCAGTCATATTAATTACCTTAGAATCTGTTACTCTCCACCGGTTCAAATCATAATCACCAGTGTTATAAGTGGTTATAAACTTGAAACCCTCAATTTCATGTTCCTTCTCCAAAGTGTTTCCATTTACTGGATTTAAAGTCTGCAGTTCCTTTTCTTTTGGAACTGTTTCCTCACCACATCCAGTTAAACACAAAGTAACCATGACCATAATTAATAAAGCTTCTACATACCGTTTCATAATAGCCTCCTCGTATAATATAGTTATCAAAATTAAATAATTTTAATTTTGACTTGTTAT
>CASDJM010000103.1 GCA_949280815.1 uncultured Clostridia bacterium
ACCACAGGACCAACAACGGGTCAAACAACAGGACCAACCACAGGACCAACAACGGCTCAAACCACAGGACCAACAACGGCTCAAACCACAGGACCAACAACGGCTCAAACCACAGGACCAACCACAGGATCAACAACGGGTCAAACAACAGGACCAACCACAGGACCAACAACGGGTCAAACAACAGGACCAACCACAGGACCAACCACAGGACCAACACCAAAACCAATACAAGGACCACTTCCTGATTTTTCAAGAATTCATATACGTATTGGACGTGGAGCAATTATAGAATATAATGGACAAAAATATGAAGTGTCCAAAAAAGAAATGAAGCATGCTGTTACTATAAATTCATTTAGTGATAAAGAACTAGAAGAATATATAAAAACAAATCCAGATATTGGCTGTAAAAATGAATCAACGATGGAGGGGTTTAAGGATATGGTAGGAAAAGGATTTGTAGATATGACAGTAATCCATTCTATCCTTTCGACAGATATGAGTAGTGATAAAAAACAAGAAGTAATTAGAAGATATGTAGCTAAAGCGGTATATGCAAATGAAGGTAAAAAATATGATGAAAAGATGGATCTTGAATATAATATGGAAGATTTGTCCAAGGGAAGTTTTCTAAATAGAATTTTAAAAATGGAAGTAAATGCAAAAGAAAAGATGAAAATATGTAGAAGTGCAATGTTAGCTAAGAGACGTGGAATTGCTGAAATAAGAGGAGAATATAGCCCAAAATTGTCAGAAAGAATTTCTGGTTGGATAACAAGAAAGAAAAATATGGGAATTAAAGGATTGTTTCCAGTTCGTAATGTAGACAAGGCACATGCTTTAGCATTAGAATATGATAATATGGCATATGATGACGATGGAAATAAAGTGACAAAGAAACAATTAGAAAAAGCATTTAAAGATAGATTGAAAGACAACAAGGAAATGGAAAAAGGTGATGAAAATAAATTATCATTTAGACAAAAAAGAAAATTAAAGAGTATGGTAAAAGATTATACTGATGAAGAACCAGAGAGATAGTAGAAAAAATAATTTCATAAAATGCTAATTTAAAGACAAGAAAGCCCAACTCAATATGAGTTGGGTTTTTGGTGTTAATAACCTTTTAATAAAAAAACAATCTATATAATCAGTTTATTAAAAAGTTATTATAATATATTCATATTGTAAGACTACGAACAGGAAATATCGAAAAATACGATGAAAAGTGCATTAGAAGGTCTTGAAGAATGCAGTATTTTATGATATTAATACTGTCATGCAATTATTTTTAAAATTGCAAAATAACAACTTTGTTATAGGCAGAAAGGATTAATTCAAAGATTTATATTTTCGAAATTTTAAAATCTAAAAAAGAATTCCAAAGAAATTTAACAAAAACAAAAGGGAGGAGGTTTTTCTAAAGATAAAGAGATAATTGCATAAAAGTAAAAATATACTAATCAGGTATTGAAAAGTAAAATTTAATCTAGTATAATAAAGGAGGAAATATGGTAAAACACACAGAAAGAAGACTACCCTTGACATCTGATATTGTATTTAAAAGAGTGTTTTCCAAAGAAGGCAATAAAGATATTTTAAAATCTTTACTAAAAGCTATTTTAGAAATACCAATTCAAGATGTTATGTTAAGAATCCAGAGCTACCAAGAAATTTATATGATAGTAATTCTGGTGTATTAGGTGTTAAAGTAGAAATTAATAAAGATTGTTTATGTGATATTGAGATGCAAATAAAAGATTTAGGAAACATGGATAAAAGAAGTACTTATTATATGTCCAGAATTGTATCAGATGAACTCAAGAAAAGTGAAGATTACATGAAAATAAAGAATCGATTGTTATTAATTTGTTAAATTTTGAATTTTATCAAAGAAATAGTTATCGAAGTGTAGCACATATGAAATTTGAGAAAACAAAAGAAAATGAATTTGTAGATATGGGATATCGGAGAGAAGACAAAATAGCAACACAAGATTTGGAAATGCATTTTATAGAAATCCGAAGTTTGTAAAGAAAAATCCAGAAGCCAATACTAAGTTAGAACAATGGTTATGGTTAATTGCAGGGAGAGAGGAGAAGTTAGAAATGGCAAAAAAAAGAAAATAAAGAAATTAAAAAAGCCATAGAAATTATTAATGAGATGAGTATGGAGGAGAAAGAATGGGAACTTTATATGTCTAGAAAATTTGCCATAATGGATTATAATACGGGAATGCTTCAGGCAGAAGAAAATGGATTAAAAAAAGGAAGAAAAGAAGGTAAAAAGAAAAAGCAAATAGAAATTGCAAAAAAACTATTAGATAAAGACATGTCAATAGAAGAAATTCAAGAAATTACAGAACTAACAAAAGAAGAAATTCAAAAATTATAAGCAAAAAATAAAATTTACAATTGCAAAAAGGTTCATTTTTATTGGCAAATGGTCAAACATATTTCTGTTGCTTTTACGTTATTGATGTAAATCAAGCCAATTTACATAAATTGACTTTTTGATGAAAACTTGATATAATATATTCATATAACTGTTGATTTAGTTTCTTTTGTGATTTAAAAGAAACTATACCGAAAGGAGTATTTTATGACAATAAAGTTTAAAAAGGGATTAGGCTTGATGATGGTAATCGTATCGGTTACATCATCTAACTGTGTAGTTGCTGATACTGCTGACACAACGAGATTTGTTGCGGAAGAGGAATTAGTATCATTACGGACTATTGCTACAGAATCGGCGATTACTGTTGTAGAGTCAGCTGTTGCTACCACAGGTTCAACAATTATTGTCACAGGACCAGCGATTGCTACTAATCCATCAATGACTATGGAAGAAAAAGAAGAAAAAGTTTCTGCAGTAGTTGTTGAAATGGAAACCCTGAAATCTGTAAAGAAATATTTTTCACTGAAAGAAGTGAGAAAACGATTTAACAAAAGGATGAATATTTCGAAACCGTCAGGTTTACCCAAAGAGGAATTTGTAAAATTAATCCGAAATATGGATTATGATTATACTGGGGTTTTTAAAAGAAATGCTGAGCTCATTTGGAACCTTGCGAGAAAATATCGATTTAACGAGATATTTTTCATGGGAATCATAGCTCAAGAAAGTTTATGGGGATCAAGCGAACAAGCAGTAGCAACCAACAACTATACTTCTCAAATGAGAAGTGTTAAGAAAGAGAAAGAAGTTGATGGAGAAATCATTGTCTGGTACGAGCAGGTTTTGAAATCATATGCAACAGAAAAAGAATGTTTTAAAGAGACTGCCAAAAATTTAGGGGAAAATTACCTGAGGAAAAATGGCAAATTTTACCATGGCGTAACAGTATATGCGGTGAATAAGGAATACTGTGAGCCAGGAAAGCATGAGGATGGAACTCCATACCCATATAAATGGGGAGATGGCGTTCTCGGTTGCATGGAGATTATTTTAAAAAAGTAATGTTAGTAGGCTAACGGAAAATAGGGAAAGTGTGATTCATTTCCCTATTTTCAATTATATGAATGATTATCATAGAATATTTTTTACTTAAAGTAAAGAGAGTTTTATAAAAGTTCAGAGTTTTTCTGTCAATAACTTTTGAAAATGTCCCAAAAATTTCTAAACATTAACGGAAAAAT
>CASDJM010000104.1 GCA_949280815.1 uncultured Clostridia bacterium
TCCGCCAAATACTCATCCCTGTCTTCTTCATCACCATATCCTTCTTCCAGCAAAACCTGATACTTTTCCTCAAAAGAATCTGATACATATTTTAGAAATATTAACCCTAAAACCACATGTTTATATTCTGCAGCATCCATGTTAGAGCGTAGCTTGTCTGCTGCCTGCCACAACTTCTCTTCAAATCCAACATTCGTAGTTCCCGCCGCCATATTTACCTCCGTATTTATACATTCTATAGACCTTCTTTTCCAAATTAACTTTCTTCTTTAATTTATGTCTTGTTTTCATATCTATTTTTTGTCTTGATCTTCAATCTTTTCTATGTATTCCGTAGTAATATATGGTATATTAAGATCTTTAAAACTTTTCTCAATCTGCTTATCATTAAACTTTTTCAGACTCAATTTATCAATAACCAAAATCAAATCTGACTTAGAACGAGTAAGCCCTACATAAAGACGCATCATTTCCTTATTTGTTTCTTTCTTCCTTTTAAATAGATACTCTAACATCGCATTATCCATAATAAACATACACCGTTCATTCTCAAGGCCTTTCACCTTATCAATGCTTTTAACCTTGAATTTTTTTACATCATTATCAAATTCCAAATCGTTGATTAATCTTGCATATTCATTTTTCTTTAAGGTTATATCAAAGTTTTTTGTGAAAGATTGGATTGCTCCTTTTGCGCCTTTTTTCAGAGCAATTTTAATAAAATATTTTTCTATAGATTTCAGAAAAGCATCATAATCATATTCTGAATGAACTTTTTCTAATAGCTTTTCACGAACACTTTCCTTTAAAGAAAAACCATTTTTTGAATCTTGTGTCGTAAATGTATTCGTTTCCTGTCTAATATAAATCAACGCATTACAGGAATAATATCTTTCATATAGTTTTAAGAATTTTTCATCTGTCGAATAGATATAGTAAAGTTCTCCTTTCACACTGCTCATTGTAGTTTGTTGCTCATTAACTGGACAAAATAAATTAGATATTCTTAAGTGTTTCTCCGGTATTCTTCTGGTAACAGTATTTACTGGAGGTATATGAAATATTAACTCATTCTGTCTGGCATGTTCTATAAACATTCTAAAATCTTTTGGATATTTTATTGCTTGTTTAGGGTCTCCTACAATATATGAATAAATGTATTCAGATAATTTTTCAAATAAATTTAATGCATCAACATTCAAATCCTGTGCTTCATCTAAAAAAATTGCATCAATTGAGGCATGCAAATATTCAATAATCGTTTCTTTTTTTCTATGCTTCGCTTTTGTTTCACCTTTTGCACATACAATCATTTGTTTGGCTTTATTGAAAACCTGTTCGTTATGAATAAGCCCTATATCATTCATACGACTTAACTGATAATTTTTTAATTTTATATCATCAGATAGTTTTATCGATGTAGCCTTTGAAAATGCTTTGCCAAAATAATATTTACTAAAGGGGTATACAATTTCATTTAGCAAAAAACTATGGACTGTTTCAATACAGATATCATCAGGGATTTGTCCATTGTTTAATTCTATTACTCTTCCCTCAATATTCTTTTTAGCATAATTGGTAAAGGAAATAGCATATATAGTCTTCTCATTTTCTTTTTTATGGTAGTGTATTAATATTTTTTCTGCTAACGAATAAGTTTTTCCTGCACCAGCTCCCGCAATTTGTATCTGACTTAATAAATTTTCACACACTCAATTATCTCCTCTATATGTTTAGGCAGTTCTATATCTATTTCATTTTCAGATATAGCTTCACACAAACGTCTCATATTATCTGCCTTACTACTTTTAAGAAATTCTGCAGCATCCTCTTCCGTTTCAAAATAATCTTTTATATTTTGTTCGTTTTCTCCTGTTGCTGCCAAATCGTCTTCCAGGGTATATCCTTCCGTTGTTCTAACAAATATGTTTTTATATTTATCATCATATACTTGATGCTCTTTTTTAGCATTGGGCTGATTATCAAAATCTCTTACTACACCTATACAACTTGTCAAATCATCTTTATGTATTTGCAACCAAATATCTAAAAAAGTTTTATATCCTTTTTGCCCAATCGCAATAACCTCTATCTCATTTAAAATCCCTACTTCTTTATCCAACATAGTATTGATAAACATCTCTTCTGTAGGACCCTCAACTAAAATTAAACGTTTTGCAAATAAAATTTTTAATATATCAAAATTGGGACGTTTAGCCAAGTAATTAACCAATTCCACATCTACATTTTCCAATGATATCGCTTTGTTATTTTTCAGTATAATTACATTGTTTAATTTTAGTTTATTAATCACTTTTGGATTATGAGAAGTAATTAATAATTGCATAAAATCGTTCTGTACCTCTGCACTTTTATTTATAAAATCTAATGCTAAATTAAAATTATTGACACATAAATGAGCTTCTGGTTCTTCAATACATAATAGATTAAATATCTTATCATTATTTTGAAAATAACTAAACAGCAAAACCAGATACATAAAATTTCTTGTTCCCAATCCCTTTTGATAAAGAAACTCTTCTCCATATCCGATATTTATATTAGTAAATATATTCTTTAAATTTGGAAAATTCGGTATCAATTTTATTTCATCTATAAAGTCTTTTAAGTTTTCAAATTTTTTGTTCTTCTGTATCTTTTCAAATACCTTTTTAAATGAATTTATTTCTTGTATTTCATCAAAAAATTTATTATATGAATCTTCTATCTGTGCCCTATCTTCTTTAGTAATACTTCTCTCAATCAAAGAACTTACCAATTTATATGAATTTTGCCTATCATTTTCTGAAAACGTATCTCGCTCTGCATTTATGATACTTATATTAAAATTTTTTAGTTTATCCTTGTTTACCCCTTTCGTATTATTCACTGAATAAATCCTATACTCGTACTTTTCAACTGGAATCATAAAGTCATCCACCCTATCCCGAAGGAAAAGACATTCTTCTATAAATTCTTTTTGCTTAATAGGCGCAAAAGAATACTCTACTTCAAAACACACCTCTTCTTCATCCGTTAAATTAATCCAGTCCTTCAACAACTGTTTTTGATATTCCGTCTTTGCATCCGTGAAACTAATCCTAACTTTAACAACCGGAATCTTTTCATACACTGTTTTCATGAATGCATTATCATTTATTTTTTCTGTAATTTCAGCAGAGTTATTCCACAAATATTCTTGAAATTCCTCAACAGCATTTTTGTTTATATCTGTAATAGACAAAGAACGGGAAAAATATGCAAGACCATTATTATTTAGCACTAAACGTACCGCATCTAAAATATTCGACTTTCCAGCATCATTCTCACCAACGATAATTGTTAATTTCTTTAAAGGTATATCAGCATATTGAAAATTACGAAAATTCTCAATATGAATATTCTTTATATACATATCAGTTCTCCTTCATCCACCTGTAATATAACCAGTATATCACATTTAATCAATTTTATCTACGTCAAAACGCCCTCCTTGCACGACAAACGCATGAATGATCATCTTTTTCCAATCTTTATTAAGTCTATTTTTT
>CASDJM010000105.1 GCA_949280815.1 uncultured Clostridia bacterium
TAGAAATTTATTTAAAAATTTTTATAAAAACTCTTGACTTTCATATAGTTAGTCTCGTTATAAACTATTTCTTCGGCTCTATTCTTAATATTATTCATTCTAGCCACCCATTCTAATTGATGATTAGCTTTCAATTCTTCTGTAACATTTTCTTGTTTAGCTAGTTTTGTTATTATACTTTCTAAAAGAGAATTACATTTCTCATCTATTGAGTGTAAATACTTATTTAATTTTCCGTCTAGTAGTAATTCTGTATATAAAGGTTTATTATATTCTTTTATATGTCTTAAATGTGCTTTTCCATATCTTCCAATAGTAAAGTTTGTATCTTTTGGTATCGTTAGATTAGGAAAATAATAATCTCCTTTTAGTGTGTAAGTTATTCCTGTTCTTTCATCAACATATTCATTTTTTAATTCCATAATTATTACCACCTTTCAACTTTGATTTTACTTTACTTTGTAGCCTTTTTCAAATGTGCATTAGGAAGTTGTCCTTGTTGTTTTGTTTTTTCTTTATCACGATAGTAATATTCCTTTTTCTTTAAATTCCTGTGTTCTCTTTTACATTCCTTTGAACATAATAGTTCTTGAGCATTAACTGGCATAAATGTTTTACCACAAATTATACATTTTCTTTCTTTTGGTGCTTTTGCTTTTCTGTGTTCATTATAATATTTCATTCTTGTATTTTTTAGAGAACTTTTTTTACATTCTTCGCTACAAGACTTTTGCCTAGCATATTGGGGATAAAATGGCTTATTACATACATCACAAACTTTTTCTGCAAATAAATGCCCATTATTTTTTGCAAGTCTTTCTTCTTTTTTCTTTTGTTGGTATGCTTTTTGATAGTCTTTTTTCCATTGTTTTTCTCGTTTTTCTTTTTCTTGTTTAGCCTGTTTATTTTTACTTTGAATTTCTTGCAATTCTTCATTTGTATATTCTAGTTCATATTTTCCTATAAAATTAAAATAAATATCTACTTGTTGGGTACGATTAGGCTTTTTTCCTTTTGCTTGATAAACAATAATCTTATCTATAAGTTCTCTTACTAATTCTTGAGTTATTTCAGTTGGATTTTTATATTTTTTTATTAGTTCAACAAATTTCTTAACATTAACTTTTGGAGGTTGTTTTTCACTTTTAATATTATCTGTTAAAGTTTTTATTTTTGTTTCAACTTCTTTTTGTTCTTCATCATACTTTTTCATCAATGAAATATATTGCCTTTCTGGAAGTAATTGATTGATATAATTTTCATACAAACTAGAAATAAGTTTGTCTAGTTCCTCAAATCTTCGTTGTAGAACTCTTAAATCTGTTTTATCTTGTATAGGCTTTTTATTTTGATTATTATTCCATTTTAATTTTAGTTCTTCAATAAAGGATTCTTCATCTTCAATTATTCGTTTAGATATAACCCTTAAATATTCTAGTAATATTTCCTTTAAATCATTATTATTGATATAGTGTGCTGTACAAGTTCCTCTTTTTCCTCTATAATTAACACAGCAATACCCCATTATTGTTTTTTGTCTAACTTCTTGATACCTATATATTAGTTTTTTATTACAGTCTGAACAAAATAATAATCCGTGAAAAGTAGCTTTATTTCTTATATCATCACTATCTCTTGTTTGAGGTGCAAATCTTCTATTTCTTTGAGCCTTATCCCATAATTCTTGTGATATTATAGGCTCGTGTGTATTAGGAAAAAAATATTGTTCTTCTTTAGTTGCCTTTCTTCTTTTATTAAGTTTGAAATTCGTACTAATAGTCTTTCTTAAAATTGTATGCCCTAAATATTCTTGCCTATTTAAAATAACTACTACTGCACTAGCTTTCCATTTACAATATCCCTCTGGTGCTATATAACTTATTTGTTCTGGATGATATTTCATAGCAAATGCTGCAGGGGTTAGCACTTTTTCTTCTGTTAATATATCTGCTATTTCATACGCATTCATTCCGTTTGCTGTCATTTCAAATATACGCACAATAACTTTTGAAGCAATCGGATCAACATATAATGTTTGTTTATCTCCTAATTTTCTATAATATCCATAAGGAATTGAGCCACTACATCTCTTTCCCTCTTGCATTCTTGAAGAAAATATAGATTTGATTTTATTACTTGTGTCTTTTGAATACCACTCGTTTATTATATTTAAAAATGGAGCAAAATCATTTTGAGAGGGATTTTCACTTTCACTATCTACATTATTGTTAATTGCAATAAAATGAACATCTTTTTTAGGAAATAACATATCAGTATAAAAGCCTACTTGTAAATAATTTCTACCTAAACGACTCATATCTTTTACAATAACAGTTCCTATTTTGTTATTTTCAATATCATCAAGCATTTCTTGAAATCCTGGTCTTTTAAAATTTCTTCCAGTATATCCATCATCTGTATAATGTTTTATATTTACAAAGCCATTTTTTCTTGCATAATCTTCTAGAAAGTTCTTTTGATTAGAAATACTGTTTGACTCTCCTTGTAGTTCATCATCTCTGGATAATCTTTCATAAAGTGCTGTTATTCTGTTTAAATCCTTTACTTTAGCCAACTAATTCTCACCTCCTTCGTACACGGTTTTGTTATATATACCTTCAATGTAATTTAAGTATATAATAAATATCTCTATGAGGGTCAAAATCTATTAACAATACTCTTTTTCCATTTCTTACAAGTCCTGCTCCTAAATTAACATTTGTTGTTGTTTTACCAACTCCACCCTTTTGATTAGCTATTGCTATTACTTTACACTTTGACATTTTTACCTCCTCCCTTTTAAAATTTGCCTTTACCAAAATAAAGGCTAAGTAAAAAATGAACTGATTTTTATATCAATTCATTTTAAAATTCTCTTTTACCTTGATATACCTTTACTTTTTATATGTTTTTTATGTTCTGAAAATTTGATTTTAGAATAAATTTCAAATGCTTCATCTCCATCAAACTCTTTCTCTAAAGTAACTTTGCCTTTTTCAATAAAATCTTTAGATAATATAAAGTTTCCACTATCAATAAAATTATATCTGCCCTCTTTATCTTTTCCAGCATACATTACAGTAATAGGCTTTATCTCATCTCTAAATATAGGGATATTTACTGTAAGAAACATTCCTTTTTCTAAGTTTTCCAAAAATTCTATTGCTTCATTTTCTTTCATGATTCTACTCCTCTCCTTGTATTTTTTGACATACTAAAAGAGCGAACTAATTTTAACAAACTAATTCGCTCCTTAAATATATCTATGTAATTAAATTAACTAATCTAATAATTTTAATAATAATTCATTTATAGGATCTGTTATCCCACCTTTTTTTAGTTGCTCTGTTCTTAAATCATTTAAAGCTCTTATGATTAAATCAAATTCATATTGGTCTAATTGTAGCTTTATTTTTTTATCTCTCATCTTTATACCTCCTCAGATATTTTGGTAGTGTAAACTAATTTTAAAATTAATTTGTCTACACACCTTGTCTTTT
>CASDJM010000106.1 GCA_949280815.1 uncultured Clostridia bacterium
ACAAGGCGTTTTGTTTCTTCCATTTCAATACCAAGTTCTATCGAAATCTCATTCACTTTATAATGTCTTAGCTCCCGAAAGAAACCTTTCGCCATGTGTCATCACCTCTTTACTCTTGGCCTTCTTTTTCAATATACTCAATATCACTGATTCCGAACAATCCTTCGCCTTTCTCCTCAAATGTTTTACATATTTCAGAGAAAATCATTTTCCCTTTATGTCCTTTAAAAATATTTGCCGGACGCATTTTCATAGCATCTTCAAACAGATACATAATAACTTTGCTTTCAAATGCTGTTATAAATCGTTCTTCTCTTTCACAAGCGCTCTCCAACATACTTTTTGAGATAAAGAAGGGTCCTAATAATTTATCCTCATTAACTTTACAGTCGTCAGATGATAAAATATTATTGATATGTTCACGTAAATCATTCCACTTCACATATCTGCGATGTTCCTTATCTCCGATAGGGATGATGTATTTTTCAACTTCCTTTGATTCATCATCAACACCTATATATTCAAACTCCCATCTACGTTTAAATGCTGTATCCATTGGAAATACACCTTGATCAGCACTATTCATAGTCGCCCAAATAAACATATTATTAGGAATTCTCATCTCCTTATATAGCTTGCTCTCTTCGTCTGAAAATTCATCTATTCTTTTACCTTTCAAGCATTCCAAATTGTTCATTAAAAATGCCTTTATATCTTCCTCAGCGGATAACTTGAACTGGCTGCTTTTCTCTGATTTTTAACGGATTTATTGTCCCTATTCTTCAAAAAATGCCCTCGTATTTATGCCAGTCAAAATTTTTAGAGCCAAAATAGAGCCACAATTATTTATATGTATGTCTCTTATCTCTTAAAGACAACTTAAGCTCATCCCATCGAAAGCTATCTGCTATTGCATATATCTCTTTGCAAAACTCCTCTGATATACGAATACCTTTTGCATTAGCTATCCACATTAAATCTTCTCGCACTCTATTTCGATTTAAGATTTCACCCATCATCTCTAATTTACATAATTTAATTGCCGTTTCTTCTGACTCTTGAAATACTTTTCTAACTGTCACATTATATAAAATAATTCTAATAGTTCGTCTATAATGCATCAAAACCATAGACTCATTTTGACAGATTTCGTATAAACTTTTTATAAACATATTTTTTTGCTTCATGGAAATTCGAACTTCTCTCTCTAATCCCTGATGACATAATATTTCAAGGCACTCTGCTATCAATCGTTCACAAACTTTTATTTCCCCCAACAACATAAAATTATATGAAAGTTCAATTATTTCACCAAATATCCTCTGTATATTATCATTTTTTTTACAATTCCATAAAATTTTTTCGATATTTTCCTCAAAATAACCCCTCCTTAAAATATGCGCTACAGTTTCACTATCCCCACGATAAACAAGTTTTCTAACAATTATATTATAAAATCGAAGCGTAAACTCTAGGTTATACTCATACATAAACCTATCCCGAAATCTTCTGTCAGGAAACTCCATAAATATTCTTTCAATTTCATCATTTCTTAACATTATATAATCTAAAATGTCCAAAGAAAGCTCCATGGTTAAATAGGCTAAATACCCCCTTCTATCAAATCGCCTTTCCATGTACCCATAATCATTATATCCGAATATAATTTCATTTAGCAAAAATCTTTTTACTCCATCATCGTCATATCTAATAATTTTCTTCTTCAAAAGAAAATTAACAAGTAAATAATATGCAAAAATATATTCTTCATCTCCTTCTCTTTGGCAATACACACTATATTTCTCAAGTATACTAACAATTTCATATTGCGAAATATTTCCTTGATTTAAAATTTTCAATATGTAATTCCATATATATCTTGCTTTTATATCTAATTTACTTCGACTCATAGCATCAATTATTTTATCTTTTTCTCCATTTCCAATTAATGCACCCATAATACTATAAGTCAATTCATCTCCAAGTGCTAAGTATGATTTAAATAATTTATCAACTCCATTTTGCTGATTATTTATATTTCTATTTGCACTATTATACCTAATTAAACAAGTATCTTCTTTAGGAACAGCCAAAAATATATTAGCATAATCCGATAATTCATCATTCGAAAAAGCAAACTTCCACAAACAAACTAATTTATTCCAAATTCCATCATTTTCAAATTTAAAACTATGCTCACTTGTGCAAACGATTGTTCTAAGTATAACTATATTTAGACTGTATATAGCCAAATGCTTAAGCATTTCTTCCTGCTTAAACGGATTTCCCTTTTTTTCTACAATCTCCTTTAATGCAAATAAATCATCGCCATTAATAGTTCTATGTATTTCCATATTAATAAGAAAGTCCATTGACTTTTCTACTTCCTCATTTGTCATTCCTTTACTTTCTAAATAACTACTTGACCATTCATGAATCATTTCAACAACAACAGGACGCGAAAATAGCGGTGCATATGACAAACATAAACACCACGCTCTATGATCTGACAAATTCCAAGGATACTTCATGTCTTGAGTCAATAATAATCTTATCAAATTAAGTATTTTAAAGATCTCACTAACAATAAAGTATGCCGTCAAAAACTCCCCAAATGTATTATGCAAAAACTCATATGCAGCGTCTTTAATCTGTTCCTTTTCAATAATTCCTGTTGATTTTGACTTATGGATAAACAGAAAGCTACCTATTCGTATATCACTTTCTTTTAATTCTGTGTCTCTAGTTCCGTTTTCATATTTTTCTTCTATAAACTCAATATCCGATTGAAACTCTATCGATCTTATATATAATGCTCTTCTATTATACATTCCAATTGCAGCAATACTTATCTTTCTTACCTCTTCATCTATAATCTTCTGCTGTTCACTTTCTTGTTTACTCCTAAATTTTTCACTTTTCCTCTTTTCTCTTGAAATAAACTCTCGAATTAGACTATAATATAATTGAGTGCTATTCATATTCCTTTGCTTTTTTAATGTATTTCCATTAGAATCATATAACGCTAACATCATTAATAATAATGGCTGTTTAGCCAATTCATAAACTTTACTTCTTTTATCTATTTCAAAATAATCTAATTGGTTTTTTTGAAAAAAGATTTTATTATTTTCATTCCATATTTTACTCCATACATCTATTCGTTCTGCATCAAAATCAGATAGCCTAATAACAGGTGTATTATCCATAATTAATGCTTTATCAATCAATGTTGTCCTACTTGTAACAATGCATTTTACGAATATATTACTCAAACTTCGCACTTGAATAAGTGCTTGTGTACCTTGAAAATTCAATAATTT
>CASDJM010000107.1 GCA_949280815.1 uncultured Clostridia bacterium
ACACTTTAATGGAAATGGCAAAGATACTGAACGTCAATTATATTCATTTTATTGGCGTCACTCCCGGTTGTGCCGAAGATATTATGCTTACATTCCTTTGGCTTGATGAAGATGACCGTAGCACGATCCATTTATTTCAGCTTGTCCGCAATCCCGGCAAATGCAACGCTTCTGATGATAAGTCGGTGCGTTACTATGACAATGATGACTGGCCTGCTCATGCCCCAGTGGGTATATGGCTAGAGTATGGATTAGTCAATGATTTCATGCGTGAGTGGTGTCTGCGGAAAGAGCAGTTGAAGAGTGGGGAGATTTCAGAGGACGAGTATTTTGAGTGGAAAATCAACTGGCCTGCTACGAGTAGTAGTGTTGATGAAAAAGGAAACGACAAGAAAAACAATAGTTATCAATGGAAAAAATAAATATTATCTACCATATTTTCAATACTATAATAGGTAATTGCGAAACTCAAAACAGGATTGATGTGGATAACGTGTGAAATTTCCAACGAAGTTATTGGATTTGCAAAGATCAAAACAAGAATAACTACTAGAAGATGAGCACTTTTAGGAAATTGTCCACATTTCCACAGTTACTGGTAAGAGGTCGAAATGAACAATTTTGAGGAGAATTTACCTTACTTAAGGAAAAGAAACCTGGATATTCAATGGTTTCAAAGTTTCGCAAACACCTAATACTATAATCCTGAAAGGAGATTTTGTACATGAGCTATGCTGAAAGGAAAAAGCTATTTGAAGAATTTTCAACTATAAGAAAACGTCCAATGATTACCTATGTAACTTCTATAAGACCTAATCTTTCGGTTAACATGTCATCTGATTCTATTACAAAAATTATAGATATTATTGGTCATATACCACCGGAAGTAAAAGACATTGACTTCATGATTATCAGTAATGGAGGAGATCCAATAACTTCATTACGCATCATAAGTATCTTAAGAGAACGATTTGAACATATTACTGTTATAGTACCATATGTAGCGTACAGTGCTGCCACTATTTTAGCTTTAGGTGCAGATGACATCATGATGCATCCATTTTCAAATCTTGGACCGGTTGACCCTCAATTGACAATAGCAAAAACCAATATGATAGGACAGAATTCTGATTTACATTTTAGTTCAGAAGATATAAGAAACTATATTGAATTCCTAAAAGAAGATATTGGTATCACCGATCAAGCCCATTTAGCTGCGGCACTTTCTAACTTAACAGCTGAAGTTGGTGCAATTCCTATCGGAAATGCCAAAAGAAGCCAGCAACTTTCTTTGTCATTAAGTAAAAGAATGCTTGAAACACATCTTAATGATGTTACATCTGCTTCAAATATTGCCCAAAAACTAAACTCTTCTTTTTATCATCATGGTTACGCTGTTAGCAGAAAAGAAGCACAGGAAATAGGATTGAACATTACTATTCCAACAAAATCTGAGGAAAAAATAATTTGGTCAATATGGCAAGATTATTCAAAAGAAATGAAAGCAGATAAAGAATTTAACCTTTTAAACGAATTAATGAATGACCCTTTATCAAAAGAAAAACTTGATACTGTACCCATATTAAATTTACCTGCAAATACCCCACCAGACATTGCAAACCAATTAATTATTAACGCCGCCAGTCAAACTCAAATTTCTACTCGAACATCTATAGAATTTGAAGTTTTATTAGCAACAATAGAGAGTATTTACATATCATATGAAATGAAAAATAATATTAGTGTTACATATTGGAGAAATGCTGATATGACTCTAGGATTTAATTCTATTCCCTATTCAGACGGTTGGAAGGAGCGAAATTAAAATGATATTTACTTCATTAACCAGTAATGTTATAAGTGTTAGAAATAATGGTCCACATATAATTTTTTCAACGCAAGCAATTAGAACTTCAACTACTATAAATGGTATTGTAACTCCCAATTTAATCTATCAACCATATTCAATTGATTCAGAAAACAAATTGCAAAGGAATCAAAAAGGATAATTCAGGTATCAAAAAGGTATCACGCCCCACATCAAAAGCCGGAAAGTCCGCTGTTTATGCGGCTTCCCGGCTTTCTGTTTACTATTCGAACTCGGCGTGTTCTTTGTTGTTCTTAACTATATTTGTTTAAGTTCTATGCAAATACACGCCCATTTTTACATCAATTACATCATTTATTATGGCTTGCTGATTTTCTGTTGCCAAAATGTTGCCATTATCTTCTCATTGCTAATGTATTAATTATTTTATCTTCATTTACATTTCCATCGTCATCTAAATACCCTAATCTTATTAATCTCCTTATCGTTGCCATTGGAAAATTACTTTTGTCCCCATTTAAAAGTGCCATTAACACTTTATTATTTGGTTCCCATCTATCGTGTAACTCTCCCGATTCCATATTCAAGCGTAAACGGTCAGCTTCTCTCCGAGCTATAAATTGTTGCCTTTTTAAAATCTCAATTTGACGCTCGCTATCTTCTAACTGTTGTCTGTACTTTTTCTTTTCTTCCTCGTCTAAATGAGCTTTATCCATTAGCTCATTAATAATTTTGTCCTTGTCATCTTTTTGTTCTTTAATCTCTTCAGACTTTTCTGAACTTATATTATCTAAGTGAGATACTTTATCATTTAAACTATTAAGCTTTTCACCAAATCGTTCCTCAATCTTTCCTAATGTAACCGATACATCTTTCATAATATCGTATGAGGATTTATAAAAATTTGTACTCGTTTCATCTGCTTTAAAATAAAAAAATATTGAAATAAAAATAGAAAAGAATGCCAATAATGTAGATAATATACTATCAAAAGAAAAATCTGTCTTTACTAACCTGTAGCATAGCAAACCAATAAACATAACTGTTCCAATACCGCCAACAACACATACTGTTATCTTAATCGGACTGACTCTATGTTTCTCTTTCTCCAGTTCAAGCATTTTACTTAAAATATCCATCAAATCATTTTCTTTTTCTTGTAACTCATCCTCAGAACTTTTCTTTTTTTCAAACATAATTTTTACCTTCTTAAATTTTATCTTATGGCAACCAAATAAAAATACTTGCAAAAATATAAAGTACAGCAGGCAATTTCATAAACTACCTGCCATATATAATAAATTATATGCACTCGTACTACTCGAACTCGGCGTGTTCTTTGTTGCTCTTAACTGTATTTGTTTAAGTTTTGTGCAAATACACGCCCTTTTTTACTTCAATTACATCATT
>CASDJM010000108.1 GCA_949280815.1 uncultured Clostridia bacterium
AGAAAGGAGGTTATTTAGATACAAACATAAGAATAAAAAATTAATGTAGCAAACTGTTGCTATTCTGTTGAAATGATAGATACAGAAGAAAAAGAAATTTTATTTACTGAAAATTATAGAATAATGAAAAAGAAAGTAATGGGCATTATTGCCGTTATTGCTATCGCTGCTGTAGCAGGATACAATGTATATACTTCGCAGAATGATGTGAAGTTATCTAATTTGGCTCTTAATAATGTGGAAGCTTTGGCAGGAGATACAGAATGGGGTACATATTATTGCAGAATGAGTCCTTGGACATGGGAATGCAAGAATACTGTATATGGTACGGTATGTTATTGTAATATGTAAATATAGATTGTAGTAATGGCTGTCTAAAGACTTGTTGAGGTATCTAAATATATGCCTAAAAAAGTCTTTAGACTCCTTAGGTAGGTTCTTCTAAAATGGTAGGTCATGTATAAATTAAGTAGTTTATTGATATTGTTTTTTCTTTTCTCATGTGGTTCTCCTAAAGAGGATTCATATATTTTAGAAGCAAGTAATGATTCGCTTGTTTTCGATTTGAATCCTCAAACCTCTATGTTTATAAAAGCTCTATTTCCATATACGGACGAGAAAGGTAGGGAATATTTAACATTTCAAAATAATATAGAACCTGAGATTTTATGGTATGATATGAAGTCGCAAGAATATATTAAAACTACTAAAATTGATAAGGAAGGTGAAAATGGTATTAGTAATTTTGTAGGATATTATATATATTCTGATGATGAAATTTATATACCTGAAGGGATGAGAAATACGATAAATGTGATTGATAAAGATGGAAAGATTCATCGAAAGATTGTTTATGATAAAACTACTCAAGGAAAATCTACAATTCCATTCAATTGTTTATCTTTTCCTTATACTCCTATCTATATGATTAATGGTAAAATGTATTTACCACAATCCCCTAATATGGGACTAGGTGATCGGATTGTGGAAGATAGTCCTGTTACTTTAATTCTTGATTCTATAAAACATTCATTAACAGAATTCGAATTGAGATTCCCAAAAGTAAGATCATCTGTGGAATTAAGAGGGAATACATTAGGTATAGAGATGAGTTATAGTCAAGTTTATGATGGAAAGAATTTCATTTATTCTTTCTTTTTTGATGAAAATCTTTATATTGTATCCCCGGATGGAAAAGTTAGAAATCAAGTAAAGACAAGAAGTAAATATGTTGATGAAATTTATAATGAGAAAAAAGTTCCAGGAGATATAACGGAACTTGTTAGAACCTTGTGTACAATTCCAATGTATGGTAATTTGATATATGATAAATATAGAGATGTATATTATCGTTTTGTTTATCCAGAGACAAAATTAGAGAATGATAATTATATGGATATTTGGCAATTAGGAAGGACGAAGTTCTCTATTCTAATTTTAGATAAAAATTTTGAGATATTAGGTGAAACTCTATTTCCAGAAAATATCTATGCATCCAATCTTTTTTTCATTCGAAAAGATGGCCTTTATATTAGTACTAGTTTCTTTAAGAATCCTACTTTTAGCGATGATAAGTTATGTTTTCGTAGATTTGATTTAATTCAGACAAAAAAATGAAGAAAGGGTATATTGTTTTATTTGTAATATTTACATTTTCATTTTTATTCTCTTGTAAAGAATCAGCATCTGACCGGATTGCTCGCTTAGTCACAGAATGGGATAGTCGAGAAATTATTTATCCCAATAAAATGTATTTTACAATATTAGGAAGGGATACAATTCAAAAAGAAATTATGAATAGTAAATATTCGATTATTACATACGTTGATTCTGTAGGCTGTACTAGTTGTAAATTGGCATTAAGTAGATGGCTAAAGTTTATAGCTGAATTAGATACGATAACAGAGTCATCAGTGCCAGTTCATTTCTTTTTGAATCCCTCAAATAAAGATGAAGTAATTAAAATATTTGAACATAATCAGTTTGATTATCCAGTTTGCTTAGATGAAAAAGACTCGATTAATATATTGAATAATTTTCCTCAGGATATATTTTTTCAAACTTTTTTGTTAGATAAAGATAATAGAGTGATTGCTGTTGGAAACCCTGTACTTAATCCGAAAATTAAAGATTTGTATTTCAACATTCTTTTAAATAAAAGCGGTCGGGAAAAAGCGAAACAAGTTCCTTTAACAAAAATAACAATTTCTGAGCAAACGATAGATATGGGTAATTTCTCATGGGAAGTTAGTCAAGAAAAAGAAGTAACAATAAAAAATGTTGGTGATTCCCCATTAGTTATAGATGAGGTATCAACTTCGTGTGGGTGTCTAACTATAGAATATAATAAAAAACCTGTATTACCCCAAGATAGTACTTGTATTAAAATAAGATATCAAGCAGAGTATCCTGAATATTTTAATAAAACTATTACTGTCTATTGTAATGCAGAAGGTGCTCCGCTGAAATTGAGAATTAGTGGAAATGCGAAATAAAGTTGAATTAGGTGTTTGTTTCAAATGGGCAACTAAACAATTAAAATCATAGTTGAGCTGTCTTTTCAAAATGGTGGAGCCTATGATTCTTGTAAAATTGATAGGGAAAATGAAATGTATAAAGAATAAAATTTTGCTATTAGGCGGAATATTGATGTTTTTATTATTATCCTGCCGAACAGGTACTAAGGAAACTATTCGGGTGGAAAATATCATCTGTCAATCTTTTATTAGTGAAGATGATTATATGATAGGGGGAGTTAAAGAGATGGCATTATCGGATTCGATTTTAGCAGTTATGGATCCTAAATCCGACTCTATGTTGCTCTTTTTTAATGTAAAAGCCGGAAAATATTTGGGAAAGGCCGCTAAGCGTGGACAAGGTCCATCTGAATTTACTGTACTTTCTTCTTTAGAATCACATAATGAAAGTTCGTTTTCATTTTACGATATAAATAGAAAAACGTTTTATTATACAAATTCAACAACCGCAGGCACTGTGCGGTTTACTCCTGCTTTTCGTGTTGACAGTGGATTGCCACTTGAAGTTCATCCTATGGCTAACGGGAAGTTTATAGCTCCTGGTATTTATGAAAAATACAGGTATTGTGTGTTGGATTCCAATGGACAGGTGCATAGTACGTTTGGGGAATGGCCTTATAGGGATGAGGATGAAAAGAATGTTTCCGGCATTGTTCGTTCGCAGGCTTATATGTTTGGTATAGCGTCCTCTCCTTCAA
>CASDJM010000109.1 GCA_949280815.1 uncultured Clostridia bacterium
TGATACCTTTTTCTTCCATTCAAAACTCCCTCTTTCCTTTGTTTTTCTGCGCTTTATTTAGTTATGTTTCCTTGTTGTATCATTGTTTTATTTATATCACATTAATTTTTATTTGTCTAGTACTTTAATCAAAAATTCTCGTTCCTTTAAAACCAATTCCGAAAAAAATAAGATGACAGTTTATTGCTCTTTTGAAATACTTTGAGTTACAAAAAAACAATATAAAAGAATTTCGTCATCTTATGAATAATTACATAAATGAAGTTTAATGCTTTTTACAAACTATTTAAAAGCAAAAATTAAATATCCCAATATTGGCAAATGAAAAATCATCATTTCTTTTACCATTTTTTTTGTTAGATTCCTACCAGCTAAAAATCTAAAATATTGAAAAATATGTATATTAATATATTGGGATTTTTTTAAACTTTCATAATATTTTATTATATTTTCTAAAAACTTCTTGTTCTCTGAATCTCGAGTATAAGATAAGCACATTTTTGCTCCCTCTAAGTAAGCTTTTTCAATCACTTTCTCTTTTCTATATTTTGAATAAGACTGATAGTTTGTCCCATTTTCTTCCTTCCATTTGCTTAAATTCTGTGCTAAATTCCTCCCACCAAATACATTGGCATTGTGAAGACGATAACCAAATAGTGGTTCTTCTATATAGGCAATTCCTTTTCCTTCATTTGCAATAAATGCTGCTAACCAATCATGTGCTATTACTTCATCTGTAAATGGTAGCATTTTATCTCTAACTGTATCCGTAATAATTTGCGAACAACCAATTCCAACACATCTTGAAATAGCCAGCTTGTCTTTCCCATAAATAAGAGGAACATTTTTATATTTAAAATAATTTTGTTGTATGATTTCACCATTTACATTGACTTGATGGGCATTACAATAGACTAAATCTACATTTTCTTTTTTTATTTTTTCAACGCTTTTTTCTACTTTTCGTGGATACCAAACATCATCATGGTCAGCAAACATAATATATTTAGCATTTGCCTGCTTTAGTAAAAATTCAAAATTTTTATTATATCCTAGATTTTTTTCTTGCCTATATAATATAATTCGATTGTCTTGCTCTTGGTACCTTTCCAAAATAGTTCTAATTTCCTTGTTAGTAGAAGCATCATCACTAATTAGCAATTTAAAGTCTAAAAAACTTTGATTTAATATGCTTTCTATTTGCTGTTTTAAGTATTCTGTTTCTGTATTATAAGTGGTTAATAAGATATCTACTTCTTCTTGCATTTTCTCCTCCCTTTGTTTCTTCTTTATGCCTAAATTTTATCATTGATTTTATCTATAATCAAGTTTTATGTTCTATTATAAAAAATTAAATTGTATTATAACCTAAAAAATAGAAGAAAATTTACTTTTTGGCATAACACATTTTAAAGACACAGATTTCAATATTTTAGAAATCTGTGTCCTTCTTTTTTTATATTCCTAGACATGGATTTTTGTTTTTATGCATGTGTATCTACGTGCTACATACCAGACAAAACTACGCGGAATGAGTCTGCACCGTAAGCACTGCCCAGTGTACAAGAGAAAAAGAATACCCCAGCACCATCCCCTGAACTGTAACTGCCTCCACGACCGAAGAACGGATCATTCGCATTTGGGAAAAAAGAGTAATTTCCTAGCCAACTCGTTCTTTCACTACCACTAGCTGATGTCTCTAAAACAGCATCTCCATATCCATATGTTGTACTTTTAGCATTTTTATAAGTAGTGTAATTATCTGTATTGACATCACTTGAAGAATTATATGGATACACAGTTGAATATTTCGTACTTTTTGTCTGATATCCATTTGGATTTGCTGTTGTTATAGCAAATGAACTGCCATTTATTGATAAATTACTATTGCCATTTGTAATGTAAGCTGCTACTCCTTCCCAAGCTCCACCACTTAAATCATAAATTCCATATATATTTCCAGTTGAACTTGCCTGCATTCCCTTTGTTGTATTATAAGCATTTGTTACTCCGTCAGCTGCCGAAGCACCTATACTTCCTCCTCCATTTCCTGTTATAAAGGTACTACTATTATTAATATCCATTTGATGTCCATTTCTTCCGTATTGACTATGCGTTAAGTATGCTACTGCTCCCCATTCACTATTTTTCATCATATGACTTTCTTTTGCTCTATCATAATTATAAGCTGTTGTATAGCTATTTCTGATTGCTGTATTTCTCCAACTTTGAACTCCTGGTACTACCTTTAAAGTAGTGCTACTTCCTGCTTCATTTGCTGTAGCATCACTATGACATGCTTCATATTTTCCTATCCAGATTCCTGGCAATTCAGCATCCCACTCTCCATTTTTGAAGTTATTACTCGTTCCATTTTGAAAGGCTGGATGAATTTTATACCCTTCATCTGGTATCGTTTGACTTGTTGGTATGAATTTTACGTCTATTTTTCCTGTTTGGCTTGTTCCTTCTCCACTTAATATTTTATATTCATATCTTGGTATCCATACAAAATAGCTATTTATTCCGTTTTTTGTTATTTTTATATTGGCCCACTTGCTTATTTTGGTATCAGTTGTATTATCTCCCGCCTGATAGTCATACCAATTGTTCCATTCTTCCTGTGTACTTGAAGAGGTTAATGTTTTTTCATTATTAGATGCATCCCAATATACGGCTGTCACTTCTCTTTTTAGATTTGGACTATTTACTTCTCCTGTCCAACTTGAAGGACGTGATATATATATTTCATCTGATATGGTTTCTTTTTTATTACCCACATTATCAATTGTTAACACATGTAAATAGCAATGTGCTTGTTTATCTGGTTGATTAAATGTTATAGTTTGTGGATTACTTGTAAAACTTCCACCTGTATATTTGGTTTCATCTGTTCCTATTTCCGTATTACTGGTTGTAACGACCCATTTACATTTGGTATTATCAACTCCACTTCCATTGGTGTTGTCACTTTGTGTTACTGTAACTTCTACCATTATAGTCTCTCCTTCTGCTGTTCCTGTTTGATTAACTTTGATTGTCGCTTTGTTAGGTTCTGTCTTATCAATATTGGTTATATTGGCTGTGGCATAATTTCCTGCATTGCTTCCATCCCATAATCTAGCGTGAATCACTCCATTTTCTTCAAATGTTACCTCGGTTCCTTCTTTATAATCAATCCACTTGGTATCATTATTCGGAGCTTCCTCA
>CASDJM010000110.1 GCA_949280815.1 uncultured Clostridia bacterium
AACTGAATAACTGCCAGATATTGAATTTTCAAGGTGCATAGCTAAGATCTATGTGTGAAGTTTGAGATCTTTAAATAATTTGATAAAAGGCTTAATAACATAATTTAGCTTATCACGCCATAAAAATATACTATTACGTTTGCATGGATTTAAATGAAATCTCTGGGTGTCTTAATTATTATTAGATATAAGCGCTTGAATAGTTTAAAAAATGTGGTAAAATAGTGTACAAAATAGATATTTGAATAGTATGTATATTGATGGAAAATTATATGAAATGCATATTTAATACAGTATGTTCGATTGCTATTTTTTTCTTTTGTATTATTTTGAGATGATTTATTTGGAAAATTCTGCTGAAAAAAGAGAATCGTATAGGATATTTTGGGACAATGGAGAAATTATATAAAAATATAATAGTTATGAAGTATGGGGTGCATGCCTCAGAAGATGTTGAAAGTATTGTAGTGAGAAAAATGCAAGAAGTTCAGGTTGCGAAAAAAATGTTTTGGGGTTATGGAGGGGTTTTGTGTCATCCGTTAAAACAAGTTCAACCTTTTCTTAGAGAAAACTGTTCCAAAGGAGAAAAGACTTACCTTCTTTTATCTGAAACATTATCGCGGTTCGATAATACGCCTTCTGAGGCTAGTTTCTATTCATTTAATAAAATTGAATGGGATTCTGTTCCAAAAGGTGTTAAAATATTAGGGTCTAAGTATGCAATAATATGTAAGAATATTATTGTATGTGATTTTTTTATAGATCTAGCTAATTATGTTATACCTATTGGAAATTCTAAAGGCAAGATACTTTCTGATTATATGAGAGGGCGCGTAGATAAAGCATGCGGTCGATATGTGGAAAATCTTAATCAATCGAAACCAATGAAGATTTCACTATATGGAGAGATTGAAAATGCTGTCTTTGTTAAATAAAATTGATCACAGAAAGGTGAAAAATAAAAATGCTATCAAATATCTTAGCTTCAAGAAATATTGATAAAAAACTAGTTGAATTGGTTGATATAGTCGCAAACAGTCGTCCTCTGGCTAATAGGGAATATGATCAAATATATATGTTTACAGTTGATATGATTATCCAAGCAGAATTGATGAGTGATTATATTAAAAATAAAAAAATTGTTTTTGTTGGCGATGGAGATGGTATGAGTATGCTATTCGAATTATTAATGCAGAATTCAATAATACCATCAGCTCAAAATATGACTGTATTTGATTTTGATGAAAGGATTTTAAATAATATTTCCGATATTGTAAAAAGGAATAATTCTATAGTTCCTTTAAACTGTATTAAATATAATATTATTGATTGTGTTCCTAAAGAGCAGAAACGCCAATTTGATTTTTTCTATATTAACCCTCCTTATGGTTCTAAAAATGGAGGTGCGAGTTGTTTGGCATGGTTATATAGGTGCATGGATTTGTGTTGTAAAAAGTGTTCTGGTTGTATTGTTATTCCATATGATACTGAAAAAAATTGGACAGTTAAAAATATGAGAAATATACAGGAGTTTTTAATTAAACATGGATTTGTTATTCGAGATATGATTTCTTATATGCATAGGTATCATTTAGATGATAATCCTACTTTAAAATCAGCTACATTAATTGTTGACAGAGTAAATTATACAACTAATGAATATAGTTCTGAAATTTTGCCTTGTAGCATGATTAAAAACCTATATGGAAAAGAAAAAAAATTACCTAGATATATTCTTGACGATGGTTCACCATATGGTCTGAAAGATTACGATTGGGTTTATGGAAAAGATGATTTTTGGCTGTAGTTATTTTTAAATATTAGGAGATTAAGCATGGGTGAAAAAAAGAAAGAATCTTGGTTTTCTAAATATTCATTTGAAATTCTAGTATTTATAATTGGTATTGTTATCTCAATAATAGGCGGATATTTTGTCGAATTAGAAATTGGAATTATTATATTGATAATGACCATCTTTGTAGATATAATTAAGCTTTCAATAAAGTTTGCTTTAGAGGAATTCAAAGAAGATATTTTACAATCATTGTCTGGTTTTTTAAAACAGAATAATTTCGGTATAGAAGAGTGTTATTTAAAAATAAGTGATGTTTGGAAAGAGGAGGCTAAAAGCAAGATAAATGATTTCAGATATGAATTAGAGAAAATGGCCAATGGAAATAAGACATTATTTGACATTGGCGGATTGAATTATCAAGCTAAACTTATTAGCAATACAAAAAAGGAACTGCTAGCTATACATCTAGGATTAAATGAAAAGACTATGGTTCGATGGGATTTAGAGCGAACAGATACAGATTTTTATAAACAAATTGTTGAAGCTAGCCAAAGCATACCAGCAGATGTGATTAAAAAACGTATTTTTGTTTTGGACGACGATTGTATTTCAAAAAATTTTGATTTAAAGCAAAAATTAGACCGCATATTAAAAGATCAGAAAAACAAATTAGGTTTTACTGTTAAAATAATTTATAAAAGCACATTACAAAAAAATGACTTTCCATTCCCTGAAGATTTAATTATATCAGATCAGATGGAGGTAATTACATTTAACTTACGTGGAGTCAAACAAGAAATTAATGTGTCTATTAATCCAGCAGAGGTTGACAAAAAATTGCGAGATTTTAAAAAATATTGGGAGTTTGCAAAAGATTATAACGGCTAGCAAATTTCTAAGAGGATTTGGAACTGAGAATCTAAAAAAGATTCTCAGTTTTATTTTTTACCCTAAAATGTAAATTTTTTGTGAACATGATTAAAAAGTCCTTTACAAAACGTCACTGGCAAGACAGCTAAATCTATCCTGATTAGCTGCGGCGCAAGATTAGCGCCATTTGACAGTGCAGCGACACGTTGTCGCATATAAACTCTGCGTGGGATTTTCCTGCAAAGAGGTAAAAGTGACGGAAAGGCTATAGCCTTTCTAACTGATATTCCGAGAAGTGGAATGACGGGGTAACGCCCCATATGCACTAACTTTACGAAAAACATAGAAGCTGCTGTCGGACGGTTTT
>CASDJM010000111.1 GCA_949280815.1 uncultured Clostridia bacterium
AAAAAAAGAATGAAAAACAAAGGTACTACTCTGTAAAGATAATGCAGGAATCCAGCTGTCTAACTGAAAGGCGAAAGCTGATACAGGAACATAGCATGACAGAAAAGCAGTAAGTTGCTAAAAGGCAAAATAGCAAGACTGAACTGCAAGGATAAGTGAATATAAGGATAAAACTATATTTGTTGAATGTGAGTTTCTAGTTCCTGTTGTTTGCAGGTATAGGAAATTTGCCTGAAACCTATAATAGGAAGCCCATTAGAAACAATATCCTTCTAATGGATTATCTGATTTCTTCCTATGACACGCTGGAGAACCAGTGTGAATGAAACGAAAGCATATCCGACAATTCACATAAACCTACTACTTTCGTTAACTGGAGATTACCTAAACCAGAATGCCTATTAGGCTATGTGTAATGCTTTTTAAGTGAGAAATTGCAAGGCTTTGCCAAGTGAGATGACACTGAAAATCTGGCATGGTAACGGAGCTTTCATAGTAGTCTGAGAACCCTGAACAGACAGGGAAAGCCGTAAAATCGGATACGGGAAAACCGTTCACGTGGCGAAGGAGAGCAGTCTAAGCGAATTAAAATCAAAAATTGATTAGGGAGGAAAGCCTCAAATGAAACCAACAATGGAGATTTTAACCAAATTGAGAGAAAATTCAAAAAAACAGAAAGAAGAAATATTTACAAAACTTTTTCGATATCTGCTGCGTTCAGATATTTATTTTGTTGCATACCAACATCTATATAGTAATAAAGGTGCAGATACAAAAGGAATAAATGATGACACAGCAGATGGATTTAGTGAAGAATCTATCAGTAAAATTATAGAATCTTTGCGAAAGGAAACCTATCAACCAAAACCTGTGAGGCGAATTTATATTAAAAAATCAAATGGAAAAATGCGTCCATTAGGATTACCGACCTTCACAGATAAAATAGTACAAGAAGTAATTCGCATGATATTAGAAGCAATTTATGAACCAATATTTTCAGAATATTCTCATGGTTTCCGACAAGGAAGAAGCTGCCACACTGCGTTAGCACAACTCAAACATGAGTTTATTGGCACAAGTTGGTTTGTGGAAGGAGATATTAAGGGGTGTTTTGATAACATCAATCACAATGTTTTAATCAAAATCATCAACAAAAAAATCAAAGACGCAAGAATGGTAAAACTGATACAAAAATTTTTAAAAGCAGGTTATATTGAGGACTGGAACTATCATAATACCTATAGCGGTTGCCCGCAAGGCGGTATTTTGTCACCAATACTTGCTAATATCTATCTCAATGAATTAGACCAATTCATTGAAAAAATGAAAAAAAGTTTTGACAAAAGAACCCCCTATAAAACTACACCTGAATATACTGCTATTCAACAAAAAAGAAGAAATATTAGTAGAAAAATTAGTCGTAGAGAACAAGGGGAGGAACGAAGCCTTTTAATAGAAGAGTATAAAAATCTTACAAAAAAAATGTATCAGATACCAGCGAAATTGTGTGATGATAAAAAAATAAAATACATTAGATATGCTGATGATTTTTTGATTGCAGTAAATGGGAATCGAAAAGATTGCGAGTGGATAAAGTCGCAATTAACAGACTTTATTTACAAGGACTTAAAAATGGAATTGAGTCAAGAAAAAACATTGATTACCCATAGTAGCAATTATGCAAGATTTCTAGGATATGATGTTCGAGTACGTCGTAATCAGCAAATAAAACCTTGGAAAAATGCAAAACAACGTACAATGAATCATACAGTAGAACTTTTAATTCCATATCATGATAAAATTGAGAAATTTTTATTTCAAAAAGGAGTAGTAACACAAAGAAAAGACACAGGGAAAATGGAACCTTGTAAATGAAATGCCTTAATAGGAATAACAGATTTAGAAATCGTTGACACTTACAATGCTGAATTACGAGGCATTTGTAATTATTATAGTCTAGCAAGTAATTATAGAAATCTGAACTATTTTAGTTATCTTATGGAATATAGCTGCTTAAAAACATTAACTGCAAAACATCGCACGAAAATCTCAAAGATACGTGATAAATACCGCATTGGAGCAAAAAAATGGGGTGTTCCATATGAAACAAAGGCAGGAATAAAAAGACGACAGCTAACAAAGTTCAATGAAATTGCTAGCAAAAAATGTGAAGAGGTAATCCCAAAAGAAACATGGATTCATGGTTACACAATGACTACATTAGAAGACCGTTTAAAGACAAGAAAATGCGAATTATGTGGCAATACAAATAGCGGAAGATATGAAATACATCATGTTAACAAGGTAAAAAATCTCAAAGGAAAGAAACCTTGGGAAAAAATAATGATTGCGAAAAAGCGAAAAACAATGGTGGTATGTCACGAATGTCATCAAAAAATTCATCATGGATTTTGAATATTTCAATGGAGCAAAGATAGAGAGCCGTGTGCATTGAGAGGTGCAAGCACGGTTTGAGGGAGGAGTCTGCACAAACCTGCTTTAGCAATAAAGTAAGGCGGTGCTTTCCTACTCTACTTTTTAGAACAAGTTTTTCCTTTGTATCATGTTAGATTTATTTCTATCAATGAGAATTATGACAGTGATAAAACACAAAATAATGCTGGTGGTATTCCAGTTACTATACAATTTCTGAAAAATGAATATTACAGCAGAGATTTATCAGAAAAATCTAAAAGTGTAAAGTATTCTAAAATGCAGAAAGGAGAGTATATTTCAAAAAA
>CASDJM010000112.1 GCA_949280815.1 uncultured Clostridia bacterium
ATTTTTCTTCTCTTGATGATGCTATTTATTCCTTTTTTAAAGTTGAATAACTATACATTTCCATCATCATCTATAATTTCAGCAGTAAAACGCACTTTCATACTAACTTCTCCTTAGCTATTAGTTATCATTTTTGGATAAATAATAACTCAAATACTCTAAATTGTATATAGAATTTTTATTTTTAATCGGTTACATTGTTCTATTTTCCAACCGCACAGGTGGAAAATTTTTGCAATTATCATTAGAAGAGAGAGAGGAGTTGTTGGATGTATTAAGTGAGGAAAAAACAACACAAAACTCTCGATTGGTTGAATTATTAGGTTACTACAGCATAAAAAAAGGAACGGAGGGATAAAATGCCTAGAAATTACGAATATAAAGAAGTTGATATACAAGATTTATTGTTGGATGAGGAAAATCCCAGGTTTGCATCGAGTATTTTGGTACAAGAAAGTGCGAGTCAAATAGGACAAGACATTATAGTAGAACATTTGCTAAGATATGCCAATGTAAGTGAGCTTGCAAATAGAATTAATGATGTAGGTGAACTTCATGGTTCAGAAATTATTACTTGTATTCGAAAGGGAAGTAAATATGTTGTATTGGAAGGAAACCGAAGAACTTGTGCGTGTAAATTACTTTTAGATAGAACTTTGATACCTGACCAGTATAAGAATAAAATTAAATTCATTACAGAGCGTACGAAAGCTAATATTACAAAAGTTATGGTTACAATTTACCCAGATAGAGAGTCTGTTCAGCCCTATTTGAGTGATAGACATATTACAGGTGTAAAGAAGTAGTCAGCATTAGAAAAAAATAATTATTATATGAATTTATTTTACCAATATAGAGATGTTGAGGAAGTAAAAAGACATACTAGTGACAGTATCACTGTTGTTACAAAAAGCATTATAAAATATCGGTTTTTTATGGATGTATTTGGTGTTTTGAAATCTAAATATGAAGACTTAGAAATAGAGAAAATAGATTATTTACCAATGGTTGATAGATTTATGGAGACTATAGTATGTAATGATGATGAGGTCGGATTAAAATTAGAACTTGATAATGAAAAGTTAATGTATTTATGTTTGCCAGAAAAGAAAGACATTTATGATAGCATCCTGCTAAAGGTAGGGGAAGCTTTTTTGATAAGAAGAGAGAAAAGATTATGTGAAGAGGGTGAAGAATCTAAAATAGTAAGTAGTGAAATATCTGCAAAGAGAGACCAAAAGCAGTTGATTTTAGACGATGTTAGAATACCTGGATTATATAAGCTGATACAAGAATATAAGGGGAGTAGTGGGACTGCAACGTCAAATGCGAGAAATACTAATAAATCAAATGATGGTCAAATGCGAGATCTTAATAGTGACACAAAAGGAAATGATGATAATAAAACTAAAGAATTGGGTAACGGTTCTTCAAAAAAAGATAAGGGGGAAGATAATGACCAAACGGCTGGTGGAAAGAGAAGTGATTCGGAACATAAAAATGAAAATAAGAAAAATGGGGATAATAGCAATTGGAAGGGGGCGGGTGGAAATAAAAATCTACCATACTTTTTTCAAGGGTTAAATTACCAGAATCTTGATCCAAATGATTCAGATTCTCATGGCATAAGTAGGGTTTGCAAGGAGATTCAATTATTTTCAAATAGGAAATTAGTAAATGATTTTCCTATGGCAGCAGCTTTTTTAATGAGGACAATCATTGAACATTCTTTGATTTATTATTCAAAGAAGCATAAAATTCAAGGACAGGATAAGTATATTTGGGAAAATATTTCTAATAATGGAAAGGCATTTAAGTTATATAAAATAATAAATAATTTTCAAAATAATTTACCCAATTATATATTAGATACAAATATGAGAGAATATTTTGTGGATTTATTTGTGGATTATGATAAGGAGATAAATCCTTTGAATTGGGTAGTACATAGAACAGACGAATATCAATTACCAGCTAAGGATTTAATTGATTTGCCCCGTAAAGGACTTTTGGCATTGATTAATTTTTTGATTTCATGAATTGAATATTGTTTTACATTTTAGTTGTGTAAATATATTAGGCTATATGTGTAGATTGAGGATAAAATAGAATTCAATAACCGTTGCTACAATATATGAATTTGGTAAGGAGAATAGGATGCTGAAGCAAGAATTGATAGAAAAATGGTGTCAGGAAAACGATGGATTTTGTGCTGATAGCAAAGAACTTGATTTGAAGTTACATAAATGGTTGGAAGTTGCTACCAATGAGGAACAACAGATTTTATTATCGCTTTTTGAGTTTAGCCACTTTTTTAGTAAAAAAAAGGTATTTGACCATTTCATGGAATTGTATACTAAATTATACGACAAGGACTATACATTATTTTCAGTAATAGAATCACAGGATTATAGAAATAATAGTTCACATGGATATTTAAGTGAACTTCATCTGATACTTAAATTGAGTGACTATAATATTACACCACTTTACAACTTTTTTGAAAAAAGAATAACGCACAGGATACTTTAG
>CASDJM010000113.1 GCA_949280815.1 uncultured Clostridia bacterium
TTTTCCTTAAATTCTTTATCTAATAAATATGGTATCTGTTTTGGATAATACATATATTGATTCCTTTCAAAATTGTAATTTTGCAGTTACTTTATTTTTCATAAACTACACTTTTTTACTTAAAAATCTTTTTACACTAATGATAATAGCAATTATTACTAGTAAAATAGCAACAATTATATTGTAAGTATTATCAGATTGACTAACTATATTAAGTATTTTTTCACAAAATGGATTTGTAAATGCAGTACAAATTGATAACAATATTAAAGCAATAGATACTTTATAATATTTATCTATTTTTATAAAAGTACAAATTACTATTCCTAACCATAATAATATAAATTCAAAAGTGGCAATAACAAATGCTTGAAACACCCAATTACCATTACTAACTAAATTTATAATAAACAAGAGCATATAAATTAGTATAGTTACAATAAGCGAAATTTTTGCCATTCTATACTTATCTTTTTTTAAATAAAATGGTAAATTAGTAATAGAAAACGATATTCCTATTGAAGTCAAAACAATTAGAAACCACGACATTTTATGGTCTATTGCTAAATTACAAATAAAACAAATAATCAAAGCAATTAAATATCCAATATAAATACAATAATGAATTATTTTATTTATAGTTCTATATCTCTTTATTTCTCTTTTTTCTTGATTCATTGCTTCATCATCACAAGCAGTAAAAAATTCGTGTTCAGAAATATTGAGTTCTTTACAAAGATTAGTAATCATTGTTATATCTGGATATGTAATACCCCTTTCCCATTTTGAAACAGTTGTGGGAATTACATATAGTCTATTTGCAAGTTCTTCTTGTGTCAAACCAACTGCTTTTCTTTTTTCTGTAATATACTTACCAAAATTTTTCTTATCTTCCATATTTTTTCCTCCCTACAAGCATTATTCTACTATTTATTCATTTTTTTAACAATGGCTTGTTAGGCTACCATTCAATTATAATGTATTTGCTTGATAAATTATTATAAATTTTTCAAACTATAAAATTGTAAGTTATCGAGATGATTATAACATAAGTTATAGTAAATTTTCAATTTTTTTGTTCCTATATTAAAAGAGAGCAAAACTGCTCCCTCAAAATACACAACTTATAATCAATGTTAAATCAATCAGTTTACTATACTACTCTTGCTCCAAAAGGTGCTAAAGATAATTTAGCAATTTTAAAGAATTGAACTCCAAATGGAATGCCAACTATTGTTATGCACCATATACAACCAAATAATAAGTTTTCAAGTGCCATTGGAATCCCAAAAAATATAATCCATATCACATTTGCTATTACTGATGGTACTCCCCCTCCATATTCGACATCTTTGCCGAATGGTGCAAATGATAAAGCTGCAAATTTAAAACATTGTTTTCCATAGGGGATTCCTATTATTGTAATACACCAAATAAGACCTGATATACACCAAGAAATCCCACTTAAAAAACCTCCAAAGATAAACCATAAGATATTACCTAAAATGCTCATATTCACTACTCCTTTCGTTCTATTAACATTAATTATTCATTGTGCATTTTTACCACATTGATTATTCAATCTTTGTGTTATTTAATTAGTATATTTTTATAACTAATTACTTTTTAATAATCTTGTGAGAACTATCTTTTACCAGTAGTTCTCCTTGAAAATAAAAGGGGATGTTTGTGCTAATTGCTTGTTCTACAATTAGCACTTCTATTATTTCTGTTTTAAGATTTTATCTGCTTCACTTTGTGTAAGATATTTATATTCTATCATTTTGTTTATTACTTGTTTTTGTCTTTGTTTCGCTAATTCTGGATTTTTTGTTGGAGCATATACTGATGGTGCATTTGGTATTCCTGCAAGCATAATCGCTTCATAATCTGTCATCTGATTTGGTTCTTTTCCAAAATATCCTAGACTTGCTTCCCTTACATTATAATATCCATCTCCAAAATAACTTGTATTTAAGTATAATTCTAGTATTTCATCTTTTTCACATTTATTTTCTATTTTAAATGCCATAAATACTTCTGATATTTTTCTTTCAAATTTCTTGTCTTGTGTAAAATATATATTTTTTGCTAATTGCTGTGTTATTGTGCTTCCACCTTCTACAAAATCCATAGCTTTTATGTCATTTATTGTTGCTCTACCTATTGCAATTAAATCTATTCCACAATGTTTATAAAATCTATGATCTTCTACTGATAATACTGCATTGATATAGTTTCGTGGTAAGTCTGAAATTTTTGTATAGTTTTCTTTGCCTTTTATTTCTTTTATTTTATCTTCTATACTTATTTTTTCTATTGCTTCCTTATACATTTTATATCCATTTCCTACAAATAGCAATGCTATGCTTACTATTATCAATGTTAGTAAAAATACTATTTTTAGAAATTTCTTCATCTTTACCACCTCTTTTACTACTTTGGTAGTGTAAACTAATTTTAAAATTAATTTGTCTACACACCTTGTCTTTTAA
>CASDJM010000114.1 GCA_949280815.1 uncultured Clostridia bacterium
CAAAAAAATTAGATGTAAACTCATTTATTTACATCTAACAGTATACCTGTAATTTGTCACTCAGTTGTTATTTAAGTTTTTTGTTTCTTTTACTAACTCATCAAAGTCTGAAATGTAATTTTTATCTTGTATAACTCTATACTTTTTATATTCATCTAAAGCAAATTTATCTGCTATTTCTCTCTTTATTTTTCCGTTATCCTTTAAAATATTATATTCGTTAATTTTCAAGAATACTTCTAATTTTTCTTTCCATTCTTGCATTGAAATAATCTTACCTAGTTTTACTTGTCTTTCTGCATAATCAAGATACATCGATACTAAATTATTTAGCTCTGTAATTTCCTCTTGTGAAAGATAATTTTTTGCTATTGTTACATCTGTTTCAAGTATTTTTCCATTTGGTGCATTCTTCCAAGTTGTTAACCCCATATTTTCCTTTTTACTATCAACTCTATTGTAAATTATTTCAGGTGCTGTCATGCCAGTAATAGCAAAATGCAACTTATTTTGAACATTTTTATAAAATTCTTGTGTTGTTTCACTATTTTTATCATAATCAAAACTACACTCTTTGTATATATCAGTTATCTTTTGATAAAATCTTCTCTCACTTGCTCTAATTTCTTTTATCTTAACTAATAATTCATCAAAGTAATCTTTTCCAAATTTAGGTCCATTTTTTAGCATTTCACTATTAACAACAAATCCTTTTCTTATATATTCTTTTAAAATCTGTGTTGCCCAAATTCTAAAATCTGTCGCTTCTTTTGAATTTACTCTATAACCAACTGCTATAATGGCATCTAAACTGTAAAAATTTGTATTATATTTTTTCCCATCTGAAGCAGTTACTCTAATTTTTTGAGTAACTGAATCTTGCTCTAATTCTCTTGTTTTAAATATATTTTGTAAATGATATGTTATATTATTTTCTGCCACATTAAATAATTTTGACATTGACTTTTGAGTTAACCAAAAATCTTCTTCATTATATAAAACTTCAACAGATATATTTTCGTTATTTTGACTTTGGTATATGATTAAATCTTTTAAATTTTCTATATTATTCAAAAGCAATCACCTCACACTTCCATTTCAAACTATTGTTTGTATTCTATAACAAAATAATTACTGTGTCAACATTTTTAGTTAAATTTATGTAATATATTTTCTATGTGAATTTTTTACATTGTTTTGATTTACCATTGCATATTCTCCAATTTTTGATTTTGTTAGATAATCTTTTACTTCTTTTTCTTTTACTATCATTTTTCTTTCCCTAAATAAAACTTATTTGTTTTCCTTTATCTTGAATTATTAAACTACTTGGCTTTGATTCTGTTATTTTGTCAGTTTCTTTTATATTTCCTAATAATAATGGAGAATTTTTATCGTGTAGTTTTACATTTTCTTTTGCTAAATCTGGTCTTTTATTTGCATAACAATATTTACAACCATTTAAACAAGTATCATAAGCTCCAATATCTCTACTTGGTATGCAATGACAACCTTTTCTCATAGACTTTGCTTTTACAGTTTTATATTTTACATTATTCGCTTGTTCTAGTATCTCTGGTGTTGTGCAACCTGATATGTGAATGCCATATTTCTCATTATTTTCATCTGTACCACAAGTTTGTGTATATAAATTATACTTCTTTGATATTTCTCCAATACCTTTTAATATTTTAATTTTATCATCTTCTGTAAAAGGTATTATTTCGGGCATATTGTAGTCTAGTTTTTTATACATTTCTACAAAGCTGAATATACATCTTTGAACATAAGGTGCAATTTGTTTCGCCATATATTCAAATGTTTCTAAATGTTTTTCTATTGTATATTTTTTAGTTAAAAGTATTGGGTCATATCTCCATAAAACTTTCTCTTTTCCAACTATTTTTGATAATTCTATAAGTGTTTTTATAGATTCATCTATACTTGGTACATTTGGCTCTACATCTCTGCCATAAGCAGTTATTGTATAATGACATATAATTCTATACTTTTCGTTTATTTCTTTCATATATTTCATCATAGGTCTATAATTCTTTGAACAGAACATTAAACAGTCTATATCTTCTGGCTTTAAACTTATTTTAGATACATTATTTTGAAACAAAGGATTTCTCGAATAAGCAAATCCCTTTTTTATTCTATTCATTAACCATTCACTATAATAATTCACTATATCTGTTCTTCCACCTACATTTACTATCATTATTTTCTCCCCTACAACTTACTCGTATAATGAACATGTAGTCCATTATACATTTTTTTATTCTTA
>CASDJM010000115.1 GCA_949280815.1 uncultured Clostridia bacterium
TTTGTCGCGCTGGAAAAACGTATATTCTGAAAGTAATTCAATATGTATTTTGTACCGAAACTGAGGTAGACGACATTTTGTCGCTCACCTCAAATATAACTTCCTTTTCAGAAAAATGTTCCTATTAACTACTCCACAAACTTGAATTTTGTTGACCATAATATATCTTGCAAAACTTTTACTTCATTTCCCTTATCCCAGTCAACTTCTTCTGTACCCAATTAATGCATATAAAATATACCATACTAAGAAAAAGACAACTCCAACAGGCATTAAACCAACGGATATTAGTATTCCTTGTGGAACCTGGATTTTAAAAATAATAAAACCAAAAGCAATTAGAATTAGGGTACCAGTTGTTGTTATAGATGATATCATAACCCTTCCAACAAAATTATTTGTGAAAAAAGAAATGAAAATATCTAGTATGGGAAAAGTAAATTTAAAAACCATCTTTGCTGCACACAAAATAATAGTTATAGCCAATAAACCTATAAATATTCTTGGCACCCATGCAACAACTAAATCAGGTAATGCAATTTCTATCATCTTTATAATAATAGAGTTTAAAAGTATTAATAAACCAATTACAAGACATTCTTTCAGATACCATATAAACCAATCACACCACCACTTATGATGTTTTTTAGGAAACACAATACTATGTACCAAACTCACTTCAAAACTAAATATCAAAAGGTTGACTGTTTCATCTAAAAATTCTATCGAAATGAAATGCTTCGACAGTACCTGATAAAAGCTTGCCCAATCTCCCACATTACTTATTTGCTGAACAATAACATTAAAACCCTTTATCTGTTCAATAAATGGAATACTTGTCACGAAAATAGTACTCGCTTCCGACATATCAACTGACAGTGCCAGAATATATACAAATATGACAGCAAAGCTTAATAAAACGGCTCTTGGTATTTCCTTAATTGTTCCGCATATAACTCCCATTATCGCACCTGTGATCATGAGCAATAAACCCACAAATAGTCCTATAATAAATAATATCATACTAATTGCTCCCACCTTGTTTAAATTCAAATTTACAATTATTGTAAGTCTTTATACTCATGAGCTATAAGATTTTCCGTTTTATAAAATCAAAAAAAGATTTTATAGTGCACTTTGGTGCTACATTTTGCAAATTTCTCTGCTCATGAGTATAATTAGTGTTTCAACATTCAATATATTCTTCATTGAGCAAGAACTCTTTGTACCAGACAACTGTCACAGAATAAAAATCCAAATATGTATATGCATCTTTAAAGCTTGACCATCCATACCAACTATTTGATATTATAGTTTTAACATTCTCAATAGCCTTTTGCTTAATATCAGAATCTTCTGAGTCAGCAAAAATAATTGATATATTAAAAATATCTGGTGCATTGTCCTCATCGGTTGGCGTATTCATAAATGAATCTTTCATTGCCACTTCCATGCATTCTCTTATCGTTTTCTTAGGCTTCTTTACATAATAATTGAATAATGTTCGCCAAGTAATATTATATTTATTGCCCTGAACCAGCATACCATAGTTAAAATTGTCTATTACAAGACTATTTTCTAGAAAAGCTGATATTATGTGGTTAGGTGGCATTAAAAATTCTTTTGTTTCACTCCATTCCTTTTCCCAACAGCTTATGCCGATATATTTAGAAATCATTTCTGCTGATAAAAAGAAAAGAAATTCTATATTTTCATAAGAATCTTTCGACAAATTAAAAAACGGAGGTAATGGCCACATAAATACCTTTTGATATGTAATCCTTCCATGTGCTATTGCATTCCTAACTTTAATCATATTGTCTATAAAAAAGGCTACATTATCATCCAACAACTCATATTTCTCCAGAAAATATTTAACCTTGATAGCCAAGTTAAGAAAATCCCCTATCAAAAGGCTATTAACTGACTTCCTATTCTGTTCCACCATCTGTTTAGTCTGTGCCTCCGTAAAGTAATAAGATTTAAAATGTTGGTACAGCATACTTTCAATATTATTCTCAAGTTTATTTTTTAATTCGTCAGCAATACTCTCTCCAAACAACTCAAATATATGACTCAAACTTCGCACTTGAATAAGTGCTTGTGTACCTTGAAAATTCAATAATTTC
>CASDJM010000116.1 GCA_949280815.1 uncultured Clostridia bacterium
TAATACTACAAATTTTTTATAAAAGTTTGTTTCACATCATTGACACATATACAGTTTTTACTATTTTTTTCCAAATCTCTATTGTTTTTTTATACTTATCATTATATAATAATTTTGCTTTATTCTTAAAATATATATTGTCTATATATTTTTCCCATAACAATTTAAACAGAAAGGACTGATTTTTTATGAATCTAAATTTTTTTAATTCTTTAGAACATAATAATTCTAACAATATTTCAAACAATTTTATTGATTCTTTTATTAAAGAATTACAAAATTATCTATTAAATTGTTTTTCTCCTGATTTGAATAAAACAGACTTATATACTATTGACAGATTTGAAGGTGATAATGAGATTTTTGCTGTATGTGAAAATAGAAGAACAGGTAAAATGGTAGATATTCCTATTTCTCAAGTTTCTCCTAATGCAGTTGAAGATGATATTATTAGATATAAAGATGGTATTTATGTTGTTGATGAAGATCAAAATCGCATTATTGGTGAGAAGATGAAAAAACTTTCTGAAGAAGTATTTAAAAAATAATTTTGGATTTAAAATTATAAGTACACTTGGTGAACTAATCTCTGTATTTTTATAAAATTTAGTACATTTAGTGAACTTTATCACTCTAATAGGCAATTTTTAGCCATTCACTTGGTGAATTTTTACATCAAATTTGCTTAAAATTTTTGTTCTTTTATTAACTCTTGAAGGCTTGCCCTTCAATGTGTATAGGCGATGTGTGAACACTCGCTTTCCTGCCCTCAATTTTAATTGAGGTATTTTAGATTTTTAATACACTTATGTCTACTTAATTAAATATGCTTATCCTTAGTCGAACAATATATATATTTATTTATTATCTTTCTTCTCAATTTTTTTATTTATTTGTTTCAATGCATTTAAATATTCTCTTTCAACAGGACTAATAGTTTTAACTTGATATTTTTTATATTCCAATTTTGCTTTTTCAATTGCTTGTTCATGGCTAACTGTACCTGCACCTATTAATAATTTTTCTCCTGTAGAAGAAAGAATTGTGTCTAATTGTTTAATATAATCTTCCATATACATTAGATTATGTCTTATTGCTTGTATTTCTGCAAAATCGAAATACCCTGATACTAAATTACTTAAAACTTTCAATTCTTCTTCACTTAAATAATTTTTGGCGATTACTACATCCTGTAATACTGGAATATCTCCTTTAAATGTTGTTAGTCCCATAAATGGCTTATCAGCATCTGCTCTTTCATATATTACTTCTGAAGCAGTATGTCCATGTGTTGCATAGTGTAATTTGTTTTGAACTATTTTAAAAAATTCAATTGATTTTTCATCTTTTGGATTATAATCTACTGCTGTTGCATATAAATCAAGAACTTGTCTATAAAGTACCTTTTCTGATGATCTAATATCCTTAATTCTAGCAAGTAATTCTCTCCAATAATTTCCTCCACCATTTCCTTTAAGTCTTTCATCATCCATAGTAAAACCTTTTATCATATATTCTTTTAATCTTTCTGTTGCCCATTTTCTGAAATTAGTAGCAACTTTAGATTTTATTCTATATCCTAATGAAATTATCATGTCTAAGTTATAAAAGGGAATTTCTCTTGAAACATTTCTATTTCCCTCTTTTCGAACTTGTCGGAAATTCTGACAAGTTGAATTTTTATCAAGTTCCTCTTCTAAATAAATATTATTTATATGTTCTATAACATTTGTTCTTGAAGTACTAAATAATTCTGCCATTTGTTGTTGTGATAACCACACGGTTTCATTTTGAACTTTAACATCTATTTTTGTTAATCCCTCGTCTGTTTGGTATATTATAATATCTCCATTTTCATCATTCATTACAAAATTCCCCTTTCCTTTTTACGAACATTTGTATTATATCATATTTCTTAATAGCATTCAATGTTTTTAGCAAAATTTGTAAAATTATAGGTTTACAATAGATATGTCACACCTAATAAGAAAAATAAAATATTGAAGGA
>CASDJM010000117.1 GCA_949280815.1 uncultured Clostridia bacterium
CTTAAATTTTTATTTCCTTTTAATCTCTCTACTTCTAACTGATGTAGTTTATAAAAGTTATCAAATCTTTCTTTACATTTATCCATATCAAAACTTTTTAAATCTTCGCTTATATTCATAATTAAAAAAGCACTATACATATCTCTCTGTATTTTTATCCCATCAAAATCATTCCATCTTTGAGATAAGCTTTTTTTCTGATAACTTTCCTCAAAATGATTAAATTGACTTGCCTTTGCTTTAAAAGTATCTATCTCTATTAAATGAATATTAAAGTAGTTTAACTTCCTGTTTAGTATTGTTAATAACATAGCTGGCGCTTTATTTGCTAAGGATTTTCCAAAACGTTTCTTTCTTTTATACTTTCCTTTTTCATTCTTTTCTGTATTTTTAGCACGTTTTTGAAGTCCTGCAAAATTCATTTTTTCAACATATATTTTATTTCCAAGAGATAGTATTTTATTTGCTAAACACTCATGCTGATATTTTCTAATATCTGCTTGTTTTCTATATAATTCTTTTAATTCATTTTGATATTTTATATAATGCTTTGATTTTTTCCATCTTTCACTTCTTTGCTTTTTTATTGTTCCATTTTCATTATAATGATTGGGGTTTGTTTTTCGTCTACTTCTATCCATTTTTCTAAGAAGTTTTTGTTTCTTATTTTCTATATTTTGTACTTTATCCGCAAGTTCTAATAATTTTACTTCTGATTGACTAGAAATAGCAATAGTTTGTGTTCCAATATCTAACCCTACATCACCATTTCCTAAATATCTTTTTGATTTCCCTGTTTTATCCATTTTTGTTGGTGGATTTCCTTTTAAAACAATTTGTAAATAAAATTTATATTTCTTCCTTATGTATTTTCTTACAATTCTACAATAACAAATGTCACATTTCATAGTATGATATTCATAATCATTGTTGTAATCTATCATGACAGGTATTTTTAATCCATTCCAATAAAGCATATCTTCCTTGAAACGAATGCCCGTTTTATTATTTTTTCCTTCCAGAGAATTTAATTCTCCATACCTTTTATAATATACTTTTTTCCCATTTCCATAAATAAACTTTTGATAAGATTTCCATAACTCACTTGCTATTTTTTGTGCAGTAAAAGCATCTATATTTTCTTTAAAATGTTTTTGTATATTTTTAATATCATTATGAAAGGAATACTCTGACATACCATATCGTTTACGAATCTCATTTATTTTTTTCCAAACAGTTTTATCTTTTTTATTGTCATTTGTTAACGATACTAAAAGTTTACGATATTCTTTTATTTTTACCATTTCTTTATAACGTTTTTGTGTTATGTTTACCAAAGAGTTATACATTTTTCTGGATATTTCAAATCTCTTATTTAAAATATCTCCCTGATACTTTTCTGTTTTTAAAGGAAATTGAATGATAAAATTTGCCATAGTATTCACCTCACTTGTTCTATTTTTAATATCTTTTCTTTTGATTTTCTATATATTTTTTTATTGTTTCACTACATACATTACCAGCTGTTGAAACAAAATAACTTCTGGTCCATAGGCTGGGCATTTTGCGCAACTCAAAAAATTCTTCTCTCAGTATTTTACTTGTATATCCTTTCAATTTTTGCATAATATCAGAAGGACTTAATGTAGGCGGACAATTTAAAAACATATGAACATGGTCTTTATCGCACTCAATCGCAATGATTTCTATTTTTAACTCCTTACATTTTATTTGGGTGAGTTCTTTCAATCTCTTCTCTACACCTTGTATCAAAAAAATTTTTCTTCTATATCTTGGACAAAATACAAAATGATAGTTTATAAAAAATACTGTTGTATTGGTATATCTATAATTATTTTCCATAATTTTATTATACCATTTATTGTGTATAAAATCAATATTAACATATACTAATCAAATATTGAAATAAATGCTTTCATCCCACCCCTAAAGGAGTGGGCTTTTCGCATTTAACTTGTAA
>CASDJM010000118.1 GCA_949280815.1 uncultured Clostridia bacterium
TTTCTAATTCTTCTATTAAATCTTCTATGGTGATGTCTCCACCTTGTTTTTTTAACTTGGCACTCATTTGAGCTAATCTTAATTGCTCTTCAATGGCTCCAATTTCTGTCTTTTCTCTGGCTTCCATGGCTTTGGTTATTAGTCCATTATCTCCTGTTAGTGTGGCAATTGTTACTGATGCTAATATTAGCAAGATAATAATCGTCCTAATATTCCGTTATGACTATTTTTTAATTTAGCCAACATTTTGTAATTTATTATCTTCATTTCCCATATTTAAAATATTGAATTTATAATATATCGTTATTTCTTTATTCTCTGATATTTCTATCTTATCTACTAAAGATACAAGCATTGTTCTTGTTATTTCTTTCATATTAACGAAGTCATTAACAAGTTTATTTATATCTATTGAACTATCTTCTTTTTCTTCTAGTTCTTGTAACTGCTTTATTCTTTCTTCTGCTTGTTTTCTATTTTCTATCTGTTTTGAATAAAGTCTTGTAAAATCTTCATCTTCAAATAGTCCGTTATATTTATCTTCGTATAACTTGTCTATTCGCTTGTTTATATCTTTAACTTTCTTTTCTAAAATAAGAATTTCATTTTTAACATTAAACCTATCTTTGATTATCTTGTCTTTTGATGTATTGGCTATTTTAGTATATTTTTCTTCATTTAAGAACTCTCTACATCTGTTTTTTATTTGCTCAATTACAATGTCTGTTACTTTTTCTAAATTGTTGCTATGTGGTGTGCATAATCCTAAATGTGTATTTGTTGCATAGGTATTACATCTTAAATAAAATGTTGTTTTGTTTGAGTGTTTTTGTGGTACTAAACTTAATTTTTTGCCACATTCTTTACAACATACTAATCCTTTTAGTAACCAATCATAACTTTTTACTCGTGTTGATGTTCTACTTTTTATCATATCTTGTACTATATTAAAAGTTTCTTCATCAATTATTGTTGTGTGCATATTTTTTACAATTATTCTATCTTCTTTAGGCATTATCATTGTTTTCTTGCTTTTATAGTTTATCTTTTTTGTGTTTCCATTTGATACCCAGCCAAGATAAGTTACATTTTGTAGTATTCGTTTTACTGTGTTTCTGTTCCAACCTCGTTTTATTCCCTCTTTTCTTGTATGTGCATTTCCTACAATTTCTGATGGCACAAGAGTTCTTTCATCTGTTAGTATTTTTCCTATTTCTGTTGGTGTCATTCCATTTCTTGCTAACATAAATATTCTTCTAACGATTGGTGCTATATCTTGGTCTATTACATAATGGTTATAGTCTAATGGATCTTTTTTATAGCCATAAGTAGGATATGTTGTCATTACTTTTCCTTCTTTTGCTCTTGTTTTCTTTCCATTCCTTACTTTTCTTGATGTATCTCTCAAAAACCATTCATTAAAAAATGCCTTGAATTGTACCATTTCTTCTGATGTTTCAATATGCCCTGTGTCTATGTCATCTGTTACTGCTATAAATCTTACACCTTTTTCAATAAAAAGTTCTTCTAAATAGTACGATATTTTACTTGATAATCTCCCAAACCTTGATAAGTCTTTTACTATGATTAAATTAATTTTCTTATTTTCAATGTCCTTTATCATTCTATTAAAGTCTGGTCTGTCGAATGTTGCTCCAGAAACTCCATCATCTGTGTAGTCATCATATACTTGTATGTTGTTATCTTTACAAAAGTTTCTTAAAAATAGTTTTTGTGTGCTGATACTGCCACTTTCTTGTTCATCTTCATTTGTTACTATTACTTCGCCATTACCGACTTCAATATTTTCATTGGATAATCTTTCATATAATCCTGCAATATATTTTTCAGGATTTGCTATTGTTATCATTTAAACCTCTCTTTCTAATAACAATAGGTTTCCTCCTCGTATAATATAGTTATCAAAATTAAATAATTTTAATTTTGACTTGTTAT
>CASDJM010000119.1 GCA_949280815.1 uncultured Clostridia bacterium
GAGCAACTGCCTTTTAAGCAGTGGGTCCGGGGTTCGAATCCCCGACGGGTCACCATTGGAGAGCCAGGCGAACTCTGCAACAATTATTTGTTGGAGCAGGGTTTCGTTCTGGTTCTTCCTTTATAAGCTGCGTCATCTGGTAGGAAATTGTTTCTTAGCTTTAAAACGATGGAGAGGTATTGCCACTGGCTATGCCAAGACCTCAGATGCTTTTATCGCTGCGCTACACGTTCGCCGTATCGCTATTTGGGCTGCTATCCGTGCTTAACCCGTGTAGACACTATCCAGTTCGCTTGTACAGTTTTTATTGATGTTTACAGTGATAAGGAAGTAATAGTCGTAACTTAATTAAACGTCTGACAAACAGGTGTCGCAACTCCGAAGGCAATATAGCATTCGGAGTTGTTTTATGATATAATAACACAAACTATATAAGGCGGTGAAAGAATGGATTCTAACCTTGTTTCCTTAAATAAACTAAAAAAATGATATAAAAGCAATGAAAATAATTTCAATTTTTCTTAAACCTGATCAGAAAAAGCAGATAAAAGATATGGAAAAGCAGCTTGAAAATATGATTAACCAAACAACAGCTTTTAATGATCGGTTTTCTTCACTTGGCTGGTGTGCATACGATAGTATGAGTTTTTCTCTTATGGAAAATGTTAATTCTGAATTTGAACAGAACGGGTTAGAATCCGCAGAACAAATTTTAATTAACTATTATAAATCTGATGTCAAAGAAATCATTCATTGGATAAAGAATAGTTCAGAAGCATTTGCTATAAGAAATAATTTGATACAGCAATTTTTTGAAGATCATTTTTCAGCGCGTTATCACGCGAGTATTCCTTTGGGTTTAATTATAGTAGATGGCGCAGTCAATGATTTTACAAAAAGTAAAGGTTTTTTTGCAGAAGGAACAGCGGTTGATGCATGGGATTGTTTAGTTGGATGTAGTGATGGACTATCAAAGCTAAAAAATATTTTTAATCAAAAACGGGCAAGAACTAACACAGAAATGATTACTCTTCCATATCGCAATGGTATTTTACATGGTCGCGACTTGAATTATGCAAATGAATATGTTTCTTGCAAATGTGTATGTCTTATGTTTGCTGTCGCCGACTGGATGAAAATGAAAAATAGTGAAGAAAAAAGGAAGGCAGACTATGAAAAATCTGTTAATCCGCCCCCTTTAAAAGAAACCTTTTCTCATTTAATTGAAAACAGACAGATACAAAAGGAAATTTCGGAATGGGAAAAGAAAAATATTGTTATTGGAAAAGACATCCCTGTTAATGGAGCACCTGAAAATTATAGTAAATATCCTTATATTGTTGAAGTCGTTGAAATGTTGTATTCATGGAAGGAAAAAAACTATGGAAAGCTATCAATGCATTTGAAAAAATTATTTCCATCAGATATAGCGGATAAAAAAAGAGCAGGGGAATGCCGAAAACTATTTGAAAAAAAACTATTAAATGCTTTTGAAATTATTGAAATTGAAGAACGTGCATGTGCGTTATCTAAAGTTTTGGTCAAAGTCTTGTGGACTACAGACAATAATAAAAAAGAAGCGATTTTGACTTTCGGTTGTTTTTATGAAAGTAATACAGAGCATGTTGGTCTCCCATGGAAAAATAATGGGAAATGGGTTTTAATGCCTTGGGATGTGCAAGGACTATACCAATAAGTCCTAAGTAGTAACTTCATATTTTGAACAGACCATAAATTAATTTAGTGTTACGCGATAGAATACCGTTTTCGAGAGCAGGCATATAAAATCCTTACCCCACCACTTCAACGCCCGCAAAGCCGCATAAATCAAGGACAAAATAACCTCTACTGCGTAACAATCCCCATAATAAATTGAGGGCGAAAGCAGTTTACTG
>CASDJM010000120.1 GCA_949280815.1 uncultured Clostridia bacterium
CACTGTCAGCACCTCCTCACTATACGGAGATTTGGAGGCCGTTTTGAGGGGGTATGAAAATAAAAAAACAGCCCACAGAACAAAATATGCTCTGCAGGCTTGTCACTATCCCTATTTTTTTTTAGTTGATAGTACATGGACTTAGTACCATTGAAACTGATTGATTATCTGTTATTTTATAAATAATTCCATGAGCGATATGCCTCTTCAACATAGGTACATAACGCGCTTGTCAATCTGTTATCTTCAGAACTATGAACTGAGAACTGATTTATAGCATTCATTATTGCTTTTTCTTTGAAAGAAATATGAATAGCTAAAAGAGAACCATTATCAATCCGTTCTTCAAGTGCCTTGGGCCAACGATTGCTATATTTTCTTGCATCCAGTAAATAATCACACCCTGTATATGCTACAATGATAGGTAATTTATATACATCAACAGCCTTTTCTATCTCAAAATTTAGCATTCCTCTATCGTAATTTGTACTTTGGGATAAAATCAACAGCATATTTTTTGAATTACGCAGCCTTTCCATCAATCGATTTTCAAGAGTACGCCTTTGACTGGTATCAAGTACACGATATGTTTTTAAATGACTATCACTAAACGTAAGCTCATAATTTTTACTATTATTCCAACTGCGCAATAATCCCAAATATTTCAAATCACTCTGTGTTGGGTCAGTCGTTCCTTGCCCATCAAAAGCAACATATGTACCATTTCTATATGCCATTTTAAATTCCTCCTCATAAATCCATTATGGATATCTCATTTTTATTTCTTCTGTCAACAATTATGGTTGTTTTAGCTCTTAAATGTTCTTTTGAAATTTTTGTCAAAGTAACCGTTGTTTCCAATGCTTCTTTTTTACTAAGACCTGTTCGTGCCATCTTCGTTCCCATTGGATACAAATATATGTCTCGTCCTTGCCCATGTGCATCATAATATTCAAAAAGCCTAAGCAAACATTCAACATATTCATGCTTATTACAATGTGCAACACAATCCAAATCAAATTTTGTTAGAGCCAATAGAAAAAAAGTAATTCCATTTTCACCATCAATCCTTGCTACTGATCCAAGAGGATATCTCTTTAATTTTCCGTATCTTTTATCAGAACGATTCAAAGTTTCATAAGGCGTCCCAAACGCCTGTAATGAGACCTCTATCGCATTGTCCAAGCGCTGCCTTGCAAGATCACCAGCCACAAATAACTTTAAAAACTGCCCATGCACCGAATCAACTTTAATGATGTCTTGGTTAATTACAGTATCGAAGCATCTATTTACAGCAATTACAACTATTTTATCCCCCTTGCTCTTTTTAGGAAAAGCAATTTTTAACAAATCACCATATTTAACTATAATCTCAACTTCATCCTTCAAAAAAATGGACTTACTGTTTGAAAAAAAGATAAACTGTATCAGGGCAAGTACCATACAACCTACAAGAATTATGCAGAAAATAGTTATTTTACATTTTGTATCATCATTCTCCACACCAAATATATCCCAATTTACAAACATTTGAAGAATAGAAAGCAACCCAAACACTATGGAAGAAATAACTGTAAAACACGTAAATATGTATTTTGCATTATTTTTTATTCTGAGCAGCATTCCTTTGTCCTCCGTAATTGACTATTCATTTCATGGTGTGTTTACTGTAAAAGGAACGGGATAAAACACTCACCTTGATTTATCTATCTGCGAGGCTTTATCCCACACACATCTTAATTCTCTTGTAATGAAACTCCCCGCAGCAAGCTCTTAACTTGACCCACATTTACACAATATAATTTCGATAGGCAAGTAATGCGCA
>CASDJM010000121.1 GCA_949280815.1 uncultured Clostridia bacterium
ACTAAAGTATCCTGTGCGTTATTCTTTTTTCAAAAAAGTTGTAAAGTGGTGTAAAAACATACAAAGCATTCTTATGGTCAGATCCATTTATAACATACAATTTAGGATATAAGGAGGACACACAATGAAAAAAACAGCGGTTTTGTTATTATTATTATCAATGCTCACAGTTAGTATTCCGGTTGCGGCTCAGGCAGCAAGTAATTCAGAAGTACAGACAAGTGAGACGATTAGTGGAAACGAGGATAGTAAAACTCAGCCAGGAACTTTAAATGCACTAACAACATATGCAAATGCTAGAGCAGTAGGCGTTTGTCTTAACACTATGGTAATTGACAAAAAATCGACATCAAATTATTGTCGGCTTTTAGGAGAAACCAGTATTAGTGGTGGTGTAACATGGGATATTGCTATGGAACTTACGCTCTTTAAAAATGGCAGGTATTCTACATCTGCATCAAAACGGAAAAATCAAACAAGTTATTATTGTGCTGGAACCAAATATGTTGCTGGCAAGAAAAGTCAATTTACGGGAAATGGTCAATTTCGTGTGTTTGATGACAATGGAGTTAAGATACATTCAAAATCACTTTACATTGATTAGTATTTGAACAAATGTCGATCATAAGAATGCAAGTGAATGAGGAAAGGAAAAAATTTTGACTTTCCTCATTTTTGAATAGTAATTTTGTACTAATAAGATATTGAAATGCTGAACCAATATTATTTTTAAATTACAACACAATAATTAGACATAGGATTTTTTGCAGGATTAAATATAACAGACAGAGTATAAAAATGAGGAGGAGTAAAAATGATGAGTTCAATTGACGATTTAGAAAGGAATCTTTTGGACAGATATCATGTTCGAATTGTATCAAAATCAAGAAAACAAAGAAAATATGTTATTGATGATTCTGAAATAATACAAGGCTTATTTAGTTTGCAAGAAAAAGAAAAATGTAAATGGATAGAGCAACAATTACTTCAAAATATGGGATATATACCAAAAGATGAGTACATTAATATAGGAAAACGTATAGAAATTATAGTATATTTATATAAAGATTTTCAGCCCAAACAATTTGAAATTAGTCCTATATGTGATTTATTATTTGAACAATTAATAGTAATGTTTGGATATGACGATTTTGACAAGGAAAAAGGTACATCTAGATATAAAAGATATGTTGCTGCACAAAAATACTTAAATACTCACAATTCTGTTTAGTATATTTAAGGAAATGCTAGAATTAGAATCTTAATTAGAAGTGAATGGAAATTACTATTCCTATAAGATAGTGATAGATGATGGGGAATTTACTTTTTGATTATCATTTTGAAAATGGGAATACCTGCAATGGATAATTGTAGGTATTTACGTTTTTTGCTTTAAAAATCCGTTTTTTGCAAACTATCTTGAATTTTAACTCAATTTTTCTATTATAACAATAAAGGAGGGATTATTATCGTTGAAAAGTTTGTAAGAAATATAGTAGAACAAATGGTTTGTGAAAAATTGGTAGATGATAGAATGAGAGAAGATTACATATATGCGCTACAAATCTGTGTTGAGAAAATTATTAGTATAGGCAGTATTTTGTTCATTAGCATATTTTTGGAATGTTCGTTTCAAACAATTCTTTTTTTAATATTTTTTACTGGATTAAGGAAAAGAACAGGCGGATACCATGCTAGTACGTTTTTTTTCTGTTATTTAGAAACGGTGGGAACTTATATAATTATTTTTTACATAAA
>CASDJM010000122.1 GCA_949280815.1 uncultured Clostridia bacterium
ATTTCTTCAAATTCCTGATAATTGTCAACAAAATAATTTCGCATACGTTCTTCATCATGGTATTGTGCCCGTTCAACTCGCCAAAACAATTTATAATAACTGTATTCTGGAAGATAAGAAAACAAATAAAAATAGACAAGTGCTAAAATCGGTAAAGTGAACAAACCTGATAAAAATACTAGTATTGTTAATTTTTTATTTAATAACAAATCACGGTTGCATCTACCCATTGCTCTAAATAATACCATCCTTCCCCTAATTCTCTTACTATATAATGATCGCCATTACTCTCTTCTAATATTAATGGTTTATCCGGCGAATAAATATAGCCATAAAAGGAGCTTTCAAAACCGAATAATTTCACTATTAAATTTCGTGGAAAATAATACGAAATTCGATTCACATTTTCATTTTTCAAGTAATCTCCCACTACAGTTACATTACACCTATTCATTGAAAAATTTCTGCTATTGGATGCCATTTTCAAAAATCCGGATATTGGATAATTGTTTTCAACAATAAAAGATTCACTTAAATACTCGTCATAAATATATACAACCTTTTCTCTTCCCATTTTCATCGTTCTGAAATCATCGGATACAAAATTCCAACTTTCAATAGAGTTGTAATAATCTTCAAGTTCTTTTAATTCATTTCTATACTTTGAAAACATATTTATCCAATGTTCTTCGGTTAAAAAAATATCTTTCTCTGGCGGAATATAGCCATGCGAAACATGTTGTATATAATATTCTACGTAACAATGAAAGGCTACAATCATAGCCATTGCTGTTAAAAGTCCAGAGAAATATACAGCAATATATTGTTTTTTCATAGACACCCCCAATTCTTAAAAATTCAATTTACTCAAAAGGAATTTTCTTTTAGATTCAATAAATTATTATTCCTATAAAGAGCATCATTATCATTTCCTATTTTAACAATTTCAATCCACCAATTTATTATATTAATCTACAAACACTTCCAAATTATCATGATATGTTTTTAGAAAATACCATCCATCTTCTAAAAATTTCGACTCATATCTAATATTTTTTTTCTCATCAAAACATAAACATTTTTGAGGAGAATAAATAAGCTTTATATCAATATTTTCTTCATTATTATAATATAATTGTATAATTATCATTTGTGAACTAGGATTCATATCATAATTTCTATGATATAAATTACGATTTTTTTGATAAAATTCACGTTGATAAAATGCACGATTCCTCTGATAAATATTATGAGGTCTTCGATACTTTCCTAATATTGTTATAAATTCCCTATTATAACTTTCTTGATAATTTCCTAATACTATTATGCTACATCCATCTCTTGGATAATTACGACTTTTAAGAAACAAACGCAAAAAATTATTTAAAGAATATTGGGGTTGTACTATGAATGATTCGTCTAAATACTCATCTCTCATCCAATAAATAATTTCTTTTCCAAATTTTTCAGCAGAAAACCCTACGAAATCAAAATCCCAATCTTCAATAGAATTATAAAAATTCTCTACTTCACTAAAATAATCCCTATCTTCAAAAAACACTTTTTCCCAATATTCCCCTTCCAAAAAATCGTTTTCCCTTGGTGAAAAAGCCAAATAATGAAAATCAACAAAATATAATCTGCCAACAAAATATAAAACGACGAATAATAACACTGAAAACAAAAATCCATATAAATA
>CASDJM010000123.1 GCA_949280815.1 uncultured Clostridia bacterium
CAAAAAAATTAGATGTAAACTCATTTATTTACATCTAACAGTATACCTGTAATTTATCTCTTTAGATAGTTTAAAACTTTTTCATTAAAGTCTTTTGCTTCTTCATAAACTGCGTGTCCATAATCTTCATACAAATACAATTCACTATTACTAATTCTATCTGCTATTTCTTTTGCAGAATTTACTCCTACAATACTATCTTGTTTTCCTCCAATTATTAAAGTAGGACATTTGATTTTATCTAAATCATCATATACATTGTGTGTTAAACATGAATTAGCTTGAATAATAAATCTTTTATAATCTTTTGGCTTGCTAACTCTCCATAGAATATTATAATATTTTCTATATTTTTTTAAATACTTTTCGCTATAAGATTTTTCAGCAGTATCTATAAAAATGTTTTTGAAATCTTCTTTCTTTGCTAACTGAATCCAGCTTCCAACCACATTATTTATCATTTCATTGTTTTTTGAAGATGTTACTGCTAAAACTAATTTATTTACTCTTTCTGGATTGTTAATTGCTATACATTGTGCTATCATTCCACCTTGAGAAACTCCTAATATATCAGCATTTGATATATTAAGTAAATTCATTGCTTTGGCTATATCCTGTGCCATATCTTGTGTTGTAAATCCATTTGTTAGATTATTCCTTCTACTAAATATATATACTGTATATTCTTTTGCAAACTTTTTATACATAAATACAAGTGGAATAGCCATACCTTTAACAGTTCTTAATCCATCTCCAAGTCCTGGTATTATAATAAGATTTTTATTTCCTTTTCCAAAACTTATATAATCCATATCACTTTGTTCTATTTTTATATTATTATTTTTGGCATTATAAAACATTTTTTGCACTCCTAATTTAATTATTTAACAATAAATCTATAAATTGCATAAGCAACCCATATAAACCAAGAGAATGCCCAAGACTTAAATACAATACTTACTGTTAAATATACGATAGCAACTATTATTGCTATTATCCAGTTCATCAAATTTTTCTTATCCATTATTTTCTACCTCCTAGACAGATTGTAATTTTTTACTCTAATACTAATGCTCTTTTAGGACAAAAATTTGAACATTTGCCACATTTTATACATTTATCATAATCTATTTTAGGTGCTTCAAAATCTTTCTGACTTAATGCTCCTACTGGACAAACACTTATAGCTGGACATTTATGATTTTGAGGGCAATTCTTTACTATTATTTTTAATTTTCTATCCACAAATTTATCTCCTTTCAAAATTGGAATTTATTTTTCTAATCTCATATATAAAATTGGATACGGGTTTCCTTGTTCATCTAATTCTGTTCTTTTATAAGTTTTAAATCCCATATATTCATAAAATCCTGCAACTTGTTCAATTCTAATTGCATATCCAACACCTATAATAAATGGAATAGCTCCAATGATTATTAGGACTATTCGTAACCAATCTTGCATATTTACGAATGATGCTACAAAAACACAAGCTATAAAAATTATTGATACTAATATTCCAATAAATATTTCTAAATTTAATAATTCTTTATCTGTATTTTTCTTTTCTTGTGCCATCTTTAATAAAAGTTCCTCTGCTTTTTGATTATAAGTTTCCATTTTTATAACCTCCCACTTAATAATGGTAGTGTAAACTAATTTTAAAATTAATTTGTCTACACACCTTGTCTTTTAA
>CASDJM010000124.1 GCA_949280815.1 uncultured Clostridia bacterium
ATAATCATACCAATCATTTGGTATGGTTCCACTTATCAAATCGGTATCGTCTATGAATAGTCCATTATATTTATCTTCATATAACTTGTCTATTCGCTTGTTTATATCTTTAACTTTCTTTTCTAAAATAAGAATTTCATTTTTAACATTAAACCTATCTTTGATTATCTTGTCTTTTGATGTATTGGCTATTTTAGTATATTTTTCTTCATTTAAGAACTCTCTACATCTGTTTTTTATTTGCTCAATTACAATGTCTGTTACTTTTTCTAAATTGTTGCTATGTGGTGTGCATAATCCTAAATGTGTATTTGTTGCATAGGTATTACATCTTAAATAAAATGTTGTTTTGTTTGAGTGTTTTTGTGGTACTAAACTTAATTTTTTGCCACATTCTTTACAACATACTAATCCTTTTAGTAACCAATCATAACTTTTTACTCGTGTTGATGTTCTACTTTTTATCATATCTTGTACTATATTAAAAGTTTCTTCATCAATTATTGTTGTGTGCATATTTTTTACAATTATTCTATCTTCTTTAGGCATTATCATTGTTTTCTTGCTTTTATAGTTTATCTTTTTTGTGTTTCCATTTGATACCCAACCCAAGTAAGTTACATTTTGCAATATTCTTTTTACTGTATTTCTGTTCCAACCTCGCTTTATTCCATATTTTCTTGTATGTCCGTTTCCTACAATTTCTGATGGTACTAGAGTTCTTTCATCTGTTAGTATTTTTCCTATTTCTGTTGGTGTTTTTCCGTTTCTTGCTAACATGAATATTCTTCTTACAATTGGTGCTATATCTTGGTCAATTATATAATGGTTATTGTCTAATGGATCTTTTTTATAGCCATAAGTTGGATATGTTGTCATTACTTTTCCTTCTTTTGCTCTTGTTTTCTTTCCATTTCTTACTTTTCTTGATGTATCTCGTAAAAACCATTCATTGAAAAATGCCTTAAATTGTACCATTTCTTCTGATGTTTCAATATGCCCTGTGTCTATGTTATCTGTTACTGCTATAAATCTTACACCCTTTTCAATAAAAAATTCTTCTAAATAGTATGATATTTTGCTTGATAATCTCCCAAATCTTGATAAGTCTTTTACTATTATTAAATTGATTTTCTTATTTTCAATGTCCTTTATCATTCTATTAAAGTCTGGTCTGTCGAATGTTGCTCCAGAAACTCCATCATCTGTGTAGTCATCATATACTTGTATGTTGTTATCTTTACAAAAGTTTCTTAAAAATAGTTTTTGTGTGCTAATACTTCCACTTTCTTGTTCATCTTCGTTTGTTACTATTACTTCGCCATTACCAACTTCAATATTTTCATTGGATAATCTTTCATATAATCCTGCTACATATTTTTCAGCATTTGCTATTGTTATCATTTAAACCTCTCTTTCCAATAACAATAGGTTTCCTCCTATCCAATTTACAACTGAATTATACAATTAATACAAAAATATTTCAACTCATATTTACAAATTTAGGCTAGTTCATATGTATATGTGTCAATGATGTGAAACAAACTTTTATAAAAAATTTGTAGTATTA
>CASDJM010000125.1 GCA_949280815.1 uncultured Clostridia bacterium
AAATCGAAGATGCATATGGGGAGATAATTAATCAATATATTGATGCGGTAAAAAATAATTATTATTTTGATATTCGCAAAACCAATGAAGATTTATTTAGAGAAAAATTTGGTCCGGATTTTAATCAAAAACTTTTAATGGATTTATGGCCACAAGGTGATAATACGTATGATTTTCAAGTGTTTTATGGGTTTAAGGATGTAGATCACAATGGGATTCCGGAATTATTTATAGGTTCTTCTAATGGAATTCATAGTATGAATTTTTATGATATTTATACATTTGATGGAACAAAAGCAATAAATCCTTTTGATGAAATTTTTGAAGACTCTGACTTTGGATACAGAAACTATTTATATCTTTATACCGATGGAATTCTAGCACAAAACTGGGTAAATAGTGGCTTTAATTCCGGATGGAGTTTTTACCGATTTAAAGATAATGGAGTAAATATTGAGTTAATTGATGTGATATCACAAGACTATAACTATGAAGGAGAACTTTGTTTTTTTCATCATATGGATTGGTTATCGGAACGTTTTAAACATGATTATGAAGGCAAGATAAGAATAAGTTATAAGGAATACTCACAAATCTATGATAAATATATTGGAGGTGGTGAGGATAAAATTTTCTGGAATAAAATCTGCGACATGGAAGAAGTAAACATGGAAGAAGAAGCACAATTAAAAGAAGCCCTTGAGAGATGTATCAATAGTATTATGGATAGATATATAAAGAAAAGTTATGAGGAACTCGGGCAAATAAATATTAAAAAACTTAAAGCCTATTATGAAAAAAAAGGTAAACTAAAAAAAGCTTATGGAGAACTTATTGATGCTTACCTGGAGGCAATAGAAAATAATTTTTATCAAGAACTGAAAGAAAGAGATATGAAGTCTTATGAAATGCAACTTGAATCCTGTCTAAGCAGGCAAGTTATGGAGGATTCAGCGTTATATAAGGAAAAATGTTATGATTATCGTATCTATTGTAGTATAGAAGATATTGACGAAAACGGAATTCCAGAACTTCTTATAGGTGCATCTAATGGCATCGATGGAATTTATTTTTGTGACATGGTAACATTTAATGGAGAAAAAATTATAAAATTATTTGATGAATCAGATTATGTATATGGAAGGAAAAAAGAATTGTTTTTATCTACAGATGGAATATTTATAATTAGGTCAGATGATGGAGAAAAGGGATTAAAAACAGAATTTTATAAGCTTTCATCGGATGGATGGCATGTTGAATTTATTGAAAGTATTTCTTACAAAGTGGATGATAGTGGACAAAAAGATTATTATAGAAATAAGAATGGGGAGTATAAGATATCTTGGGAATTATATTCATTAATATCAGAAGAATACCCAATAAGATCTGTTGTTGGTAGTTGCATGATTGAGAAAATATCAAACAAATAACTTACAGGAGGAAACCATGCCTTACATTGATGAAGAGATACTGGAAGCAAAAAGGAAACAGGAGCATCAAAAATATACAACCTTAGAAACAGGAATGTATGCA
>CASDJM010000126.1 GCA_949280815.1 uncultured Clostridia bacterium
CAACAAAATATAAAACGACGAATAATAACACTGAAAACAAAAATCCATATAAATATATAGCCATATACCGTTTTCCCATAAATACCCCCTTGCTTTAAAAATCTGCCTTGCTTCTAGGAATCTTCTCTTAATTTAATTGGTGAATATTGATACACCACAAAATACCAACCATTCCCTAAATTTATTAATTCTTCCCATTCTTTTTTGGTTAAATTTTCAGGTGTATAAACATAAGAGGATATTTTTTCGCCTTCATTAAATCTTACTTCTAAATACCGTTTCATTGTCCGGTTAGAATCCAACAAATCATTGTTTCCATGGATAATGACATTATCAATTTCAGGTTTAGCACTTGAAAAATCCAAAAAAGCGCATAAATGATCAGATAGTTTTTCTTTTTCTATTAAATAGTCGGATACCCCATAATCACTATATTTTAATTCTTCATCGGTACGACAATAATAATTCACCACCTTGGAAGTTTTTGAGTCTGAATAAACACTGCTGCTATATTGATAAAAGCCAAAATTCCAATCCTTTATTTCTCCAAAATATTTTTCTAAATACTTAAATTCTCTTTGATTCTTTCCAAAAAAAGTAACCATATACTTTTTGTCAAAATATGTTTCATTTTCTATTTTCCGGTCTGCCCCAAGATAAAGGGGATAGGATTTATCATTATATGCTTTAGGAACTAGAACAATCAATATTCCTGTTAAAATCCCAAGCATTATAGCTATAACACCTTTCACTTGCTTTAATAATTTATTACAGCTTCTGATCTTCTCTCTACAATATACCATCCGTCCTCCAAGTCTTCTATACTTATTGTTTCACCGCTATATTGCAATAAATCTTCTATCTTCAAGCGAACATCCGGAAAGTATACATAATATATACTTTGATTCACCTTTAAAAAAATTTTAACGAATAGTAGCTTTTTCTTTAAGAATTCATTATTTCCTGATAACTCTCCCAATATAACTATTTTTATATTAGATGCATCATCATATTCTGAATAAAAATCCAAAAAATTTTTAATGGAATCATCTTTTGTAACAATATAAATTCCACCTAAATAAGAATCATGGCAAACATATGATTTTTCTTTTGTTTCATCTTCTATCCAATATTCAACTGTTCCAAAATTCCAATCGGTGATTTTATTATAATAGTTTTCTAAAGCCTCAAATTCTTCTCGAAAGTTATAAAACATATTTGTAAAGTCTTTTGTTTCTTCTTTTAAATGATTTTTTTCATTTATCGAGAAAGATTTCGATTGTCCATCTATACAACGCAAAAAAGCAATAATTATTACAGTCAAAATCATACTGATAAAATAATACCTTAAAAATTTCTTCACATACTACCTCATTTTTTCTTGAATATAAAATCTTTCTATTCTATTTCTTTTTATTTTGAAATTATTCTGTATATTTTCGTTTGATCGGTTGATAATTATAAATAGCAAAATACCAATCCCCCTCTAAGTTCTCTATATGTACAAAATCTTCCTCATTAAATTT